>NZ_JBEXCY010000168.1:0-25291 GCF_040605515.1 Dactylosporangium sp. NPDC005572
TGCGTCACGCCGTGGAATGCGGCATCAACCAGCTCAAACAACACCGCGCCATGGCCACCCGCTACGACTCGCCGTCCGCTTCGAAGCCACCGTCACCATAGCCGCCATCAGCCAATGAATCCGCGCGTTGTGAAACGCGGCCTAGGCGGCTTGCCGGGCAGGTGGTACGCGAACGCTTCTCGAACCTCTGTTGCCTTGCTACGAAGCCGGTTCTCAGTGGCTCCAACGAGCCGCCGGTGTCCCCCTCGGGGTTGCGTCGCGACCATGCGTGCTCTCTTGTGCGACGATGCTCGATGTACCTACGATGGGATCGAATGTCGTTTCCAATAGCCCGGGCATTCGAGGCCCAGTTTGGCGGCCCGCGGGCGCTGAAGATCATCGTGAGGCGAGAGGATCTTGATGCCGCCATCGGCAATGTCACGTCGGCAGTCGCGACTGGGCGTGAGGTGGGTTCTGTGGAGTGCAGTCGCAGTGGACGCGGCAGTGACGTTCCTGCCGCTGCCGCTGGACGGCCTGCTGCTGACGATGCTGAGCCTCCTCGCGGAGCTCGTCTTCGCAGTGGTGCACGGACTGCTGTCGTATCGCTGGAAAGGCGTCGTGGTGTTCCTGGTTCTCGCGCTCGTCGTGAGTAACGCCCTGGAGAACCTCAGTGTCCGCACTGGCGTGCCGTTCGGGCACTACCACTACACGGATGAGTTGGGCCCGAAGCTGTTCGAGGTACCGGTGATCATCGGCCCTGCCTACTTCGCGGTCGGCTACCTGGCCTGGAAGGTCGGGGCGGTCCTGTTCGACGACGTTCGCCGCGGTTCCGGCTGGCTCACCACCATCGGCACCCCGCTCACTGCCTCGTTCGTCATGGTCGCATGGGACCTGTCGATGGACCCGCAGTCGTCGACGCTGCGGGGGCGGTGGACCTGGGAGGGCGGTGGTGGCTTCTTCGGAGTCCCGATCACCAACTTTCTTGGCTGGTCGGTCACCGTCTACCTGTTCTACCAACTCTTTGCGATCTACCAGCGTCGGTGTGGTGCTCAGGCAATCCTTGCCGAGCCGTTGCCGAGGTGGTATCGGTTGATGCCAGTCATCGCCTACGCGGTCATCGCTCTGGACTACGTTGGCACGTACCTGGCCGGCGGGCATGATGGTGTGTCGAGCGAGGTTCGAGACGAGGTCGGCCACGTCTGGCGTGCTGCCGACATCTACGAGTCGTCTGCCTTGATGGCCGTCTACACCATGCTGTTCGTCGCGATACTGGCATCATTGAAGATCGCCCAGGATCCGCATCACTCCGACCGGCCGCAAACTTCTCGGGACAATGGGGAAGGAGCATCGATCGTCGAGACGGCCGAGCCATCATCGGTGCTCCGCCGAGTTCGCGCGCGTGGGGACCGTGCGGGTTGAGCCCGGGCGACCTGGATGGGCCGGAGCTTGCGGCTGTATGTAGATGTACTGATCAGACTGGAAACACTGAAGAATGTCCTTAATGGACACTGTCTCGAGCCGAACCGGCCCGGATTCTGCTGAGGGCAACGCCGTCCATCATCGGCAGCGTCGTGAGGCGCCAAAGCTGTAGCCACGAGGATGATCAATGTACGACCACGCCCAAGCGAACATGCTGCGTCGATTGGTGCGGAGGGCTGCGACGAGCTGGCTGGTGAGCCGGCTGTCCGTAGGCGTCCTGCACCGTATAGATCGTGGTGCATATCGCTTTAGCCGCAGGAAGACCACGTTCTCAACGTGGGCCTCCGGGCTTCCAGTCGTGATGCTGACGACGACTGGCGCGCGGACCGGGCAGTCCAGGACGACGCCTGTGCTCGGGGTTCCTTACGGCAACGGGTTTGTCCTGATCGCGTCGAACTTCGGCCGGCGGCGCCATCCGGCGTGGTACCACAACCTTCGCATGCATCCCAGGATCATGCTCACTGTCGATGGTGTGTCCCGCGAGTTCGAGGCGTACGAACTCTCCGGTAAGGAGCGGGAACAGAGGTTCGAGGCGGCGGTCCGGATGAACCCGGGTTTGCTGAACTACCGAAGCTGGGCAGGCGATCGCCAGATTCCTGTGGTCGGGCTCGACCCGATTGCGAGTGCGCCGGAGAGCTGGCAGTGAGAAGTAGCACTTTGCCGTATAGCGGCGGGGCCGCCGTGCCGAAGCGGCCCCTCGGCGAGACCTTCGGTCTCGCCGAGGCTGCCGCCGTGCCAGCGCAGGTCGTCGGCCGAGAGTTCGGGCAGGACGTCGAGGTTGCCGCCATTGATGGCCTCCTCGAAGCGGCGCACGGTCGCGGCTGGGTCGGTGGAGAGGACGCCGAGCTGGTCGAGTTCCTCGGGTGTGGCATCGGGCCGGTCGGTCGAACGTGAGAACTCCACCCAGAGGGCGTCACTGTTGGCGAGAGCCTGGGTAGCCTCGCGTGCTCCGGTGATAGCGTCGGTCCCGAGGAGTAGCCGTACCGGCCGCTCGTCGAGGCGGCTCAGGCGTAGGACGGCCTCGGCGGCGAGGGCTGGGTCGCCGCCGACAGTTCCGCGGATCCGTTCAAGGAGATTTGCGATGGCGCCGATGGTGGGCTGATAGGGAACGCCGATCGGGAGACGGCCATGGACGAGCCGGCGCATTCCGTCTGTACGCCTCCTGGTTCGATCGCGGTGACCATGATGCCCAGCGGCCCGACCTCTTGAGCCAGGAGCTGTGCGAAGCCGTTTACCGCCCATTTGGCGGCCTGGTAGGCGGCCAGGCCGGCGGTGCCGATACGGCCGCCGACTGAGGAGACGTTGATGATCCGTCCGGCGCCCTGGGTCCGGAGGGTTGGCAGGACGGCCTGCGAAACGTTGACCATACCGAAAAGGCTGATGTCGATCTGCGCGCGGAAGTCCGTGGGGTCGGTGTCCTCGATCGCGGAGAGGTTCGCGTAGGCGGCGTTGTTCACGACGACGTCGATCCGACCGTATGTGTGCAGGACGGTGTTGACAGATGCCTCGACGGGGGGAGGTCGGTGACGTCGACCGCCGCTGTGCGCAAGTTGTCGGGATAGCGTGCTGCCAACTCGGCGAGCGCATTGGGACGGCGCGCGGTGGCGAAGACACGCTCGCCTGCGCGAGTGCGGTCTCGACGATCGCGCGTCCCAGGCCGCGGCTCACGCCGGTGACGTACCAGATCTTCGGTTCCCTCTTCACTCCTTTGTTGGTCGATTAGGCATGTCCGCACGTGCCCGGACGGCGGTCATGTATGGCGTGTCCGACTTGGTCGGGGCGAGCGAGCGGGTCAGGGTGAGGAGGCGTCGTGCGGGATCGACGATGGCGCTGCGCCATCCCGGTGAGCGTCACGTTTCCGTTGGTCGGTCTCCCTGATCAGGTCGTGCCATCCGGCCGGTATAGAAGGCCAGGCCGATTCCGGCAAGCGAGACGGTCGCGGCGGTGAGGAAGCCGCCGCGAATGCCGGTGGAGGTGGCGATCAGTCCGTCGGCGCCTCGGGAGGTCTGACTGCTGGTGACAGCGGACATGACAGCGATGAGCAGGGCGCCGCCGGCCGCTCCGGCGACCTGTTGGACGGTGTTGAGGATCGCGCTGGCGTGAGGCGTGAGCGGGGCTGGGGTCGCATTCAGGCTGATGCTGAACAACGGGGTCATGAGCAACGCAATGCCGACGCTGAGCAGGATGTGAGCGGCGATAGCCCAGCCGTAGGGGGTAGTCTCGTCGAACCCGGCGAGGGCCCAGAAGGCTGCCGAGAGCACGATGGTGCCCGCTGGCAGCACCGTGGCAGGTCCGCTCCGGTCGGAGATACGGCCGACGATCGGAGCAAGAATGCCCATGACGATGCCGCCGGGCAGTAGGGCCAGCCCGGTCTGCGCGGTGGTAAGGCCACGTACGTCCTGTAGGTACAGCGGTAGCAGGAGCAGTGAGCCGAACAAACCGATCATCGTAAGGGCGAGCAGCGTCACCGCGGCCGAGAAGGCCGGCGAGCGGAAGGTGCGCAGATCGACCAGTGCGCGGTCGGCGCGCCGCAGTTGCCTCCAAGAGAACAGCGCGAGCGTAACACCGCCGATCGTGAGCGCAGACCAGGCGGGGAGGGCGCTGCCGGAGTCGGCGGTTTCGCCAAGACCGGTGAGGCCGAAGATGATGCCGCCGAATCCCATCGCAGCGAGCAGGGCGGAGACCACATCGAAACGCGCTGGCTCCGGGGTGGTCACGTTGCGGATGGCGAAGAGACCGTAGATGAGGGCCGCACTCGCGATCGGAAGGGTGAGCCAGAACAGCGCTCGCCAGCCCAGAGCGTCGAGGACGAGGCCAGAGGCGGTCGGGCCCATGGCTGGCGCGACTGCCATCACCAGCGTGATCGCGCCCATCGTACGGCCACGGACCGCAGGTGAGACCAGCGTCGCAACCGTCGTGAGCATCAGGGGGGTGATGATGGCGCTGCCCATGGCCTGGACCACCCGGCCGACCAGGAGTGCCTCGAAGCCCTGCGCTGTAGCGTCGAGTAAGGTTCCGGCCAGGAACAGGCCCATGGCGATGATATAGAGCACGCGGAGACGGAAGCGGCGCACGAGGAAGGCTGTGATCGGGATGACGATCGCCATCGTGAGCATGAAGCCCGTGGTCAGCCACTGAGCGGAGGTCGCCGGCACGTTGAGGTCGTGGATGAGCGGCGGGATCGCCACGGTCATGACCGTCGCGCTGAGGACGACGACAAATGTGGACGCGAGCAACGCGGCGATCATCGCCGCGTCCGATCGCGCGAGGCGGGCCGGCTGCGCCGCATCCTGGGTGCGGGCTGCCGCCGGGCGGGGAGCGATGAGGGTCATCAGAGGCCTTTCTCGATGCGGACCCTCGCCGCGCCGAGGAGCGGTTGCGGGTGGTTGTGGCCGAGCGGACGTATTGCGTCGTCTCAACGGACGCCGTCGAGGAGTGCGTCGATCCAGATGGCCGTGCGCTTGTGGACCGGGGATCAGATCGTGAAACGGATGTTGGTAAGACGCTCGCTATCGGTCCACAGTCGGGCGCCCTCGGCGAGGTCGTTGGTGTGATCGGGCAGCGTCACCTGCTTCGGGGTGCCGGACGTCTGGTCGCGGCCTGCCGGCGCATAGAAGCCGCCGTTGACCACGTCTGGGCTGGTTGCCGCGTACAGTGACGGCCAGGCCGCGCCCTCGGGCGAACCCATCGCGATGTTGCGGGCGAGGGCGATCACGGCCCTGGACAGCAGGTTCGTGCTGTGCCGCTGGAGGTTGGTCATCGCCGATCCTGGGTGCACCACGAAGGCCTTGATGTTGCTGCCCGCCAGCCGGCGGGCGAGCTCCTGGGTGAAGACGACATTCGCGCGCTTCGACTTCGCGTACGCTTTCATGGCGCCGTAGGAGCTCTCGCTCATCAGGTCTTCGAGCCGTCCGCTGCGCCAGGTCGCCGCGATCGCGCTGACTGTGATGATCCGTGCCGCCCTCGAGCGGCGCAGGGACGGCAGCAGCCCTGCGGTGAGCGCGAAGTGCCCCAGGTGGTTGGTGCCGAAGGTCAGCTCGAATCCGTCGGCGGTCTTGCGACGCTCAGGGACGTTCATCACGCCTGCGTTGTTGAAGAGCAGGTCGATCGTCTCCGTAACCGTCAGCTGCAACGTTGCCGCGGCGATCGAGGCGAGCGAGCCGAGATCCACGACGACGGTGTCGAGCAGCGCGTCCGGCTGCGCGGCACGCAGCTCGGCGACGGCCCGGTCGAGTTTGTCCTGATCACGGCCGGCCAGGATGACCCGCGCCCCGTGACGGGCGAGCACCCGGGCGGTCTCCAGACCGATACCGCTGTTTCCGCCAGTGATGAACGCGGTACGGCCGGTCAGGTTGCCGATGTCGTTCGGAGTCCAGCTCCCGGCCGGGGCCAAGCGCGGGGCGTTGCGTGTCGTCATGACAGCTCCAATCAACTACTTGTTTGTTTTGTTGAGCGGCAGGCGAACTCTTGACAGGGAGGTCTTCGGCCCCGTGGGGTCATTCCGGAGCCCGTAGCCGTCCGACCGCCATGATCGGTATGGCTAGCAGGCTCTCGACTGACCGGTTAGGAAGAAGCTAAGCAGTGACCCCAGCATCTGTCAACTAGTCGGTTAGTTGACCCGTCCACTGGTCGGCGCACATTATCGGGTGTCCATCGCGGTCCTGGCCGCCGACGGCGCCACCGGGAGGGCGGTCGTGACGAGAGCTTCGCCGATCTCGTGAGGATCTGGCTAGCGATCGCCTCCGGTATCTGGCTCGCCGTGGCCCTTCGATGAGGGCCTGATCTTGGCCCTGGCGTGGAGGTCCTGACCTGAGTATGGCAAAGCGCCTGCTTGCCGTCGGATGCCGAGACTCAACGCGTGAAGCCCGAGTCAGTTCCGGCTCGAAGGACGTATGAACGCTGTTCAACTGCACGTCACTTCAGTGGACTAACCGAATAGTTGCAATTTGCAGCTCCGATGCTCGGTCTCAACTAGCCGGTCGGATAGATGGTCCGACGTGATCGATCTTTCCGAGGCGAACGCCCTCGACTGATGACCCGGGATGTGGGTTTCACAGCGAGGAAGGAAGATCGAATAGAACACCAACTTGGATCCGGCGACGGCGGCGCCGCACGTCACTGCCCCACTGGTCTACGGCTCCCACGCAACGACCACGGGTGGGCATCGTGCTCGGTGGCGGCGAGGAGACCGACATTGCCCGGCAGGCGGGGGTGCTCGCCCTGGAATACCAGGCGCAGCTGACGCCTAACGTTGTCGTCGGCATGTCGGCTAGGCGCGATCGTGGGAAGCTACTTCGGCGTGGAGATCGACCTCAACCGACTCGTCGAGAAGGAACGTTCCGGTGAGGTGGCGACAGCGCCGCTGCAAAGCGGGTGCCGGTATGAGCGCGATTCCAACGGAGATCATCGCGGCACTCAACTCCACCGGGGGACCGGTGGAGGAACGGGAACAGATCGTTGGGCAGCTGGCGATGAAGGCGCCCGTGCCGATGTCCGGTACGGCGTTCGGCAGCTACGTCGGCACGATGCTGCCCGGCGCGAGGTGGCCGGAGCCGGACTTCCGCCCCACCTCTGTCAACGCCGAGAACGGCAAGACGGTGTTGTGGAAGCGCATCGACGGTGTTCCGCTCGCCGCAGAGGTCGCGCGTCATCAGCTGCGGTGCCCGGGTTCCTGCCCGCCGTCGAGGTCGACGGAGGACGCTACGCCGACGCGCCGCGGGCCTCCTTCTCGGCAGACCTGGTCGCGGAGGAGCAGTTGGATGCCGTCATCTACATCGGGATGCCGACGCCGAAGCTGTTGAACACGGTCGAGGAAGGGGCTCAGCGAGCTCGAGGCCGGCGGGCTTCGGGTGGTTCGGGTTGCCGTTGGTGCCGACTCCGAACTACTCACCCGGCGAATCACTGGACCCGAAGATCAGGCCGCAGGCGGTCGAGATTGACCTTCGTGACGGGGCTTCGGCAGTCGACAGTGTTGCCAGGGTCCTCCACCCCTGAACTGGGTTCGCTGGGGCTGGCGTCACGAGCGCCACCCCCGGCCCGGCGAGTGATGCCGCATGACCAGTCGTGGTCGCCGGACCGGACGCACCCGCGTGACGGAGTGACCATAGTGGACCCGGACACCCACGCCGACGGCACGTCTGGCGCCCGTCGGCGCATCCGGGGCGCCCGAGTAGCCCCAGTAGCAAGCCGGGAAGTTCGCCATTGGTGTTGCGACAGGCCGAGAAGTTAGCCGCAGTTCAGCAGGTCCCAGGATGCCACTGACGCGCCACGCGTTTGCTTACCGCAGATGCATACCCCCGAAGGGGCAGCGGCATCATGATCACCTTTGCTGGTAAGCAGCCCGGAGTGATCGGGCCTGCGTCGCCCTCTTGCGTCACCGCCGTCGTGAACGCCGGTCGATGGGCGTGCTCATTGCCGACGAGTGACGGACTCTGGCGCAGAGTGTGCCAGCATACACGATACTCGACCCCGGCCTGAATCGCACCGAAGCACTGTTGTCCACAACGCTTATGGATATCTGCTCGGCGTTTCCCGACTGGCGGGCCGCTGCCCACCGGCTCAACCGTGCGCTGCTGCTGGCGGGGGCGATACCCCAGTTGGTCGCCCGAGATGAGCGCTGGCGCATCGTGGTCGCCGGCCGTGATCTCTTGCCGAGGCGGTCACAGCGTTGGCGGTCCTTGTCGCTGTGGCTGGCTGGCACCGGCTCAAACGGTGTACCTGTTGCGGGCGGCCCTTCGTTAATCGCACCCCATGGCGCGAGCCGCCTTGGCTGTGCGGACCATCCCGCTCCCCTGTGACACTGACTTCCGTCTCATCGACGTTTGTCTGAGCCGTTCCATGGCCGACAAGCCAGGGCACGTTGACACACTGGTTAGTATTCTGTGACATGCCCTTGGTTGCATCCAGCCCCCGTCTGACGTTCTGGGTGCTATCGGTCAGCATCTGCTCGTATTCCTTGCTCCAATCCGTCTCGGTTCCTACCCTTCCACTGATTCAGGAAGAGCTCGACGCGTCGCAGTCGACCGCTGTGTGGACTTTGACCGCGTTTCTGCTGTCGGCGTCGGTCGCCACGCCGATCATGGGGCGACTCGGAGACTCGTTCGGCAAGCGCAGGATGTTGGTGTGGAGCCTGGCCGCCCTTGCCGTAGGGGCGATCGCCTCAGCGGCAGCGCCCACTATCGAGGTCATGATCGCGGCGAGGGCGCTGCAGGGGATCGGAGGAGGGGCGGTCCCGCTGTCGTTTGCCATTGTCAGAGACGAACTTCCTCCCGAAAAGGTCCCAGCCGCCATCTCACTGAACTCGGCGATGTTGGCGATCGGGTTCGCCGGTGGGATCGTCTTCGCCGGTCCGGTTGCCAGCGCACTGGGCTTCCGGTATGTATTCCTTCTACCCGCCGTCTTGTCCGTGGTCAGCTCGGTGGTCACCTGGCTCGTGGTGCCCGAGTCCCCTATGCGCACGCGTGCGCGGGTGTCGATCGTGCCCGCCGTTCTACTCGCGGGCTGGCTTGTGTCGCTCCTGCTCGGTGTAAGCAACGGACCGCACTGGGGCTGGGCTTCTCCGGCGGTCCTTTCCCTGCTGGCGGCCGCGGCGGTGCTCGCGACACTCTGGGCCTGGGTCGAACGACGGATCGATGTGCCGCTCATAGACCTCCGTCTGATGACCCGGCGCGGCGTATGGACGGCCAACCTGGTGGCCTTGGCCATCGGCATGACCATGTACGGGATCTTCGGGTTCCTGCCGCAGTTCGCCCAGACCCCACCGTCGGCCGGGTACGGGTTTGGCATGTCGGTGACCGAGGCCGGACACATGATGCTGCCTTCCGCTGCGACGACCTTCTTCTCGGGAATGGTGTCTGCCCGCCTGGCCGCACGGATCGGCATCCGGCAGGTGATCGTCCTCGGATGCCTGGTGTCGTCCGGGTCGCTCATCCTGCTTGCCTACTCGCACGGCGACAAGTGGGAGACATACCTCGCGGCCGGGCTGACCGGGTTCGGCACTGGCCTCGTGTTCGCCTCTCTGGCAAACGTGATCGTCGCCGCGGTGTCGTTCGAGCACACCGGTGTCGCCACTGGCATGAATGCGAACATCCGAACCATGGGCGGAACCATCGGCACCGCCTTGATGACCACGCTCGTGACGGCGAGGCTGTTGCCCTCGGGTCATCCCCAGGAACGTGGGTATGTGACAGGCTTCGTTTTCATCGCCGGTGCCGCGTTCGTTGCCGGCCTGGCCGGGATGCTCATCCCCGGCAGCGGGTCGACTTCGCGGACAGTCCGTGACGACGTCGAGGCCGTTGCCGCCGACGTCGGTGGCGGCACGCCCCGGAGCAGTTGACCGATCTCCGATGTGGAGGCGGCGGTACGGGCCGCCAAGGCCCGGCCGCGCCGATGCACACATGGCCACGATCCGAGTGAGCCTGGACGTGAGCGCGAGGCCCACTGCTGTCTGACCGCCCCGACCGCCCCGGTCGCCCCGTGGTGGCAACGAGCGGTGCCCTCGTCCGCCGGGCAGAGACCAGGCGGCGCGACACTTCGAGCGTCCTTCCGGAGACAACCCCGTAACGACCTGAAAACAGCCCGTTTTCAGGGATGACACATGGCGCGAATTCTGTGTTAGTGTGCCACGACTGTGTGAGGCGCGTTACATTGCACCGGAGCAGGAGAAGTGTATGAAAAGGGTTACAACCAGCCGGATCGCCGGAGCTGGGATCCTTGCCTTGATCCTCAGCTCGGGGTTGTCCGCTTGTGGAAGTGACGACGACGACGGCGCGGCGTCCAGTGGCCTGCCGGCCAGAGTGACGATCAAGGCACTGAGCGACCTTACCGGTGCCACTGCCTTCCTGGGCAAGCAAGCTGAGAACGGCATGAGGATCGCTCTGGAGGAAATCAACGGGCAGAAGTTCCTCGGCGACACCAGGCTCGAGATCGAGACCACCGATCTGGGCAGCAACCAGCAGACTTCGGCGAGCGAGGCCGCGAAGGCTGCGGCGGACAAGTCTGTCCCGCTGGTCATCGCCAACACGGTTACGCCGATCGCGGCCGCCGCCGCGCCGATCATGCAGCGCCAGGGAGTGCCCTTCATTTCGAGCCTCTCGGGTGTCCTCGGTGTCAATCTCGGTGAGTACACCTACATCCTTCCGACGCCCGTCCAGAGCATGCAGAAACTCGCGGCGGGGTACCTCAAGTCCAAGGGCACGACCAAGCTCGGGATTCTCTACGACTCCTCGAACGCCACCCAGCAGGACATTGCCGAGAAGATTTACCCCGGTCTCGCCGACGAGTACGGTCTGACCATCGTCGAGACCATCGCGGTCAACAACAACACCGTCGACCTGTCCGCGCCAATCAACAAGCTGCTCGGAGCCGGCGCCGACGCGATCTTTCTGGGAGTGGCTGGCGCGCAGGCCGCCACGGCGGTGCAGCAAGCGGGTGAGCACGGGTTCACGGGCAATTTCGTGGCCACTGCGGGCGTCGCGGGCGGCGTGCTGAAGCCCGCTGGCAAGTACGCGATCGGCGTGACCTGGTCGAACGACTTCAGCGCCGTGTCGACGGCCGAGCGCAGCAAGTCGTTCACCGAGGTCTACAAGTCGAAGTACAACGGTGAAGCGCCGATCCAGGGTGCCGCGTACGGCTATGACGCGGTATGGCTGGCGGCGCGCGCCATCAAGCAGGCGAACAGCGTCAACCGCGGGGACGTGCTCAAGGGCCTGCAGGAGGTCACTTCGGGGACGATCGACAACTCACCCCGTGGCGGAGTCACCTTCAAGGATCGGGTGTCCTACTCCACGGGCCTCCTCGTCCAGTGGGACGGCACCAAGGAAGTAGCTGTCCCGCAGCCGTGACGCGCCATGACGCGCTCGAGAGCAGGGGAGAGTCATGCACGAGATCATCTACGCCACCACATTGGCGTCGGTGTACCTGATGTTCGCACTAGGGCTGAGCATCACCTGGGGAACAATCGACGTACTGAACTTCGCACATGGTTCGATCTTCATGTTCTCGGCGTTCTCGGTGTATCTGATGCTCGAGCACTTCGACACCGGGATGGGGTTGCTAGTCATGGTGCTAGTAGGTGCTGGAGTGGGGGCCCTGCTCTCGGGCGCGGTCCATCTGCTGGCCTTCGAGCCGTTGAGGAGGCGGGCCAACGCCCGCGACCGTGAGATGCAGATGCTGATCGTCGGTGTTGGTCTGTCGGCCGTACCGGTGGCTCTGGCAAACAAGATCACGGGGGGCAATCCGTTCGGGTTGCGCAACGACGCCCTCAAGGTGGAGACACTGCACATCTTGGGGGTCCCGATCACCAGCGTGCAGCTCATCATCATGGTCGTGGCGTTCGCGATGGCGGTGGCCGTGCAGCAGTGGCTGCGGTCGTCCCGGCACGGACTCGCCCTCAGGGCGATCGGTGTCGACGACGAGACGTCGTCGATGATGGGCGTCAACCGGAGTCGGCTGGCGCTCGTGACCATGGCCGGCGCAGGCGTCATGGCCGGGCTGGCAGGTGTGCTCGTCTCGTTGAGCTTCGGGGCGATGACGCCGAGCACCGGCGACTTCCTCATTCTCAAGGCCTTCGCCGTCATCATCATCGGCGGTGTGGGCAGCGTCACCGGCGTGGTCGTCGGGGCGTTCGTCCTGGCGGGAGCGGAGACCTTGATCCTGACGTTCACAGGAGGCACCTGGGTGGATGCCATGTCCTTCGCTCTGATCTTCCTCCTGCTGCTGGTCCGCCCTCAGGGCATCTTCGGCCGACGTGCGGTGGTGAAGACCTGATGGATTTCCTGGGGCAGAACGAGATCCTCGTCCAGTCGACGCTGACCAACTTTCTGCTCGCAATGAGCCTGTTGGTCTGTCTGCGGGTGGGAGTCTTCTCCTTCGGGGGCCTGGCCTGCTTCGGAATTGGGGCCTACTTCACCGCGGTCGCCAGCATCCATTGGGGGTGGGGTGCCTTCTCGTCGATCTCGATGGCGATGCTGATCTCCATGGCCTTGGGTGCCCTGCTCGCGCCCATCGTGAGAGGCTTGACCGGTCTGGCCATGGGCATGGCTACCATTGCCTTCACGCTGATTGCCGGTGTCGCCGCGAGAAACGGTGGTGAACTGACCGGTGGTGCCGAGGGACTCTTCGGCATCCCGATCATGGTCGGGACCGGCACTGCTCTCCTGATTGCCACGGCCATGACGATACTGCTCGCACTCAGCGAGCGGGGACGAATGGGACGGATGATCGAAGCAGTACGCGTCGACAATGAACTCTCACTCAGCACTGGCATCTCGGTTCAGACGGTGCGGTTCGTCGCGTTCGTCGTCAGCGGCGCGATCGGCGCCCTCGGTGGGGGACTGGCGGCGTCGTTCCGGAGCATCGTCACTCCCCTCGACCTCGGCTTCGGGCCTGTGATTCTGGCCCTCACGATGCTCATTGTGGGCGGAGCGAGGTCCTGGCTCGGCGCTCTGATCGGTGCGGTGTTCTTCACCTGGTTGCCCACCGTGCTGACGTCGGTGGGCGAATGGCAGGGAGTTGTCTACGGCGTGGTCGTCGCTGCGGCTGCCATCTGGGTTCCCGGCGGCGCGGTCGGCGTGGCTACCGACCTCAGGCGGCGGCTCGCGGTCAAGCGCCGTGTGCGGAATGCGATCCCGGTGAAGCCGAAGAAAGCGATGGTGTCATGAGCCAGGGATCCGAGATCACAGCCGTTCCGGCGTTCCACGGGCCCGGCGGCACTGCCGGATCAACGCCCGAGACGACCAGCATGGGTGTCCTGCGGGCCGTGAGCCTCTGCATTCACTTCGGTGGCGTCAAGGCTGTTGACCAGGTGAGCTTCCAGGTCGAGGCGGGCTGCTTGTTCGGCGTGCTCGGCCCGAACGGCTCGGGCAAGAGCACGCTGCTCGCGGCAATCACCCGTCTGCAGCGGCCCACCTCAGGCCGGATCTACCTGCACGGGGAGGACATCACCAAGCTGCCTCCCAACAAGCTGGCGAGGCGAGGCGTGGGTCGGACGTTCCAGACTCCTCGGCTGGTTCCGACGATGGATGTGAAGGCCAATGTCGCCCTGGCTGCCGACCGGCGTTCACGTCCCCTCTGGGACCGCCCGACGAAAAGCGGGAAAGGGCGAGTCGACGACGTACACGCGGCGATGACCCGGGCCGGCATCGCCGATGCGGCGGACTTGTTTCCCGAGGAGATCTCCTACGGCAACAGGCGCCGCGTGGAGATCGCACGGGCGCTGGCCCACGATCCCAGTCTCCTGTTGCTCGACGAGCCCACGGCGGGCATGAACCGCCAGGAGCGCGACGAGATCTCCGAACTGCTCGACTCGTTGCGAAAGCAGGGGCTCACCCAGGTCCTCGTAGAGCACGACGTCCCGATGATGGTGGAACTTTGCGACGTGATCCTGGCCATGGTCCAAGGACAAGTGGTGGCCGTGGGGAACCCGAAGGAGGTCATCGCGAACGAGACCGTGCGTAAGGCGTACCTGGGAAGGAAGCGCAAATGACTTTGGAGGTCCGCGGCCTGACCGCGGGGTACGACGGTCAGCCCGTGGTCCGCGATGTCACGCTGCAGGTCAGTTCCGGTGAGGTTCTCGTCATCTTCGGCGTGAACGGAGCGGGTAAGAGCACCACGTTGCGCACCATCGCCGGCCTGGTCACCGCAATGTCCGGAACGGTCACGCTTGACGGTGCGGACATCACCAAGAACGGGACGCATGTCCGAGCCTGTCATGGGCTGGTGCTGGTACCGGAGGGCCGCAGGGTCTTCGCGACCCTCTCGGTCGAGGAGAACCTGCGGATCGGCGGCTACACGGTCAGCAAGAAGGACCGCACGGCCGGCGTCGAGCGCGCATACGACCTGTTCCCGATCCTCCGCGAGCGGCGGCACGGGCAGGCGGGCCTGCTCAGCGGCGGTGAGCAGCAGATGTTGGCCATCGCCCGAGGGCTCATGTCCAATCCGCGCATGATGCTCCTGGACGAGCCGTCGATGGGTCTCGCGCCGACGGTCGTCGACGTCGTGATGGACAGCGTACGCGGCATCGCCGATGACGGTGTCGGGATCGTTATGGTCGAGCAGGACGTCGAGGTCGCGCTCTCCATCGCCGACCACGCTCGGGTAATGGTGCGGGGCGAACTGCGTGAGGAGCGTAACGACGGGCTCGGCAGCCAGTCGGTACTGCAGTCACTCATGGGCAACTGAAGGATGCGAAGCGGGAAGCCGGTCAGTGCGGCGATGCTCTGCTCGTCGGGGCTCACCTGTTGACGAAGCTGGTGTCCGCCGGCAGGGCGACGCCTGTGAGGTGCCGCGTTGAGGTCGTTACTGGCTTCGCGTGGTGGCGGTGTTCTTGGGTGCGGCTTTCTTCACGACGGGTGCCGGAGTGGCGATGCCGGTCAGGCCCGGTACGACGAAGGTACGCAGGAGGATGCGTACGTCGTCGTCGTGCTGGCTGATCACCGGGTTGGGTCCCAACAGGGAGAATACGACATGGGTGACCCACTCGACGGCGTCCTTCACGTCGACGTCGCGGCGCAGCTCGCCCCGTACTTGGGCACCGCGGATGAACGGGCCGAGGAACCGCTCCACGAGAGCGGTGAACTCCTGTCCTCCGAAGAGGATCTCGAACGTCTCACCTGCGGTGTCCACTCCGAAGAGCTTCGACAGCGTAGGGCTTTCCGCGACGCGACGACTCATCGCGAGTGTCACCTCGACGACCGCGTCCGCGAACGGAAGCGTCTCGTAGACCCGCCGGCCCTCGCGGCTCATGTCCTCGAGTTCGTGCGATACGACCGCGGAGAAGAGCTCGTTCTTGTTGGCGTAGTAACGGTAGATCGTGCGGCGCGACAGCCTGACCTCAGCGGCGACATCGTCAATGGTGGTTTTGGCGACGCCTAACCTGAGGAAGCAGGCGGAGGCGCTTTCGACGATGCGAGCGCGTGTCGCATCGCCTGGCTCCACCCTGGCGGTTCGTAGGTCAGCCATCACTCCGCCTGTCGTTGATCCACCAACTCAAGCCAATATAGCTTCCAGCGTGTCCATTTCGACGAGTTTCACAGACCTAGGGGCATGCCCCGAGCCGTGACTCATACCACCGACCTATGTCACAACACGACTCTGTTTGTGCTCTAGTGCCAAAGCTGGCAGGGTGGCCTCGCGTCATCAACGCGGACGGGGGAGGCGGAGCCGTTGCCGCGCCAACCGACGTCCGCGATGAGCATCAGGTAGGCCAGTTGGTCGACGCTGCTGTGGCCACCTTCGGTCGTGTCGACATCGTGGTGAACAATGCAGGTGGCACCTACCTCAAGCCCCTGGACTCGTTGTCGTTGGCCGAGTGGAACCCGGTGGTGTTGCTCAACCTCTCGAGCGACGTTCATCATGACGAAGGCGGCGGTTCCCCATCTGGAGGCAATCGGCGGGACGATCATCAACATCTCGTTCTCCTCCGCTTCCACGGCGCCATGGGCGGTGCTCCTTACAGTGCTGCGAAGAGCGGGGTCGAGATGGTCACCGAGATCGCCGCCGCCGAGCTGAGCCCTCGAGGCATCAGAGTCAACTCGTTGCCCCCGGGCTGATTCGGTCCGAGCATGCCGAGTATGCCGAGCATGCCTGGGGCCGGGACGGGCTCGATCTCGCCGCCGCCGAGGGCACGCATACCTATGCGTAGAGTAGGCAAGTCAATTGACGTTGTGAGGATCGTGCTGTTTTTTGCCTCCGGGCGGGCGTCATGTCTTACCGGTGAAGTCGTCCATGCGGGACCGCGGTCCGCAGATGGATTGAATCGACGTTCCTGAATATGGCTTCTGATCCTGCAGGTGCTGGGCCGGCGGCCCTCGTCGCGGGCCCGTTCCTCGGGCCTGGTGCTGGCGACGGCCGGATCGGTCATCGGGCGACCGATCTGGCCGTCGCCCGATGAGGAGCTTCATGATCTCGTTGGTGCCGCCGAAGACTGGTTGGATCCTGGCGTCCTGGTGGGCCCGGCCGGCTGCATACTCGAGCAGTAGCCGCCGTGGGGCTCCCCGTCGTTGGGGGCGACGATGGCATGATTTGCGATTCATTGTGCCACGTCGGATGCGCGTGCGTCTCCTGTGGACCAGGCGGGACTCAGCCACCGGGGCACGGGAAGCCGGGCACCGACGAGTTCAGCTCGGACACGATTTGATTCAGGAACGTGTCGTTCTCGTCGCCGGCCACCATGTGCCTCGCCTCAGGCACCTCGACGTGCCTGGTGTGGGGGCCGAGGGCCAGGAACCGCTCCACATCCTCGGCGAGGATGACATCGCTGAACTCGCCCCGGACGAGGATGATGGGCACGTCGAGTGCGCGAACGGCCGCCGTCATGTCCTCGGTCTGGCGCTGGTACCAGGCCTCGTGTGCGAAGTCGAGAGTGCGGGGGTCCCAGTGCCATGTCCAGCGGCCGGTCCTGTTTGAGTGCCGCAGGTTGCGCTTCAGGCTATCGACGGTGCGGCCCTGCCGGTGGGGGAGGTACGCCGCCACTGCCTTGTGTGCATCGGTGAGGCTCTCGAACCCGTCGGGGTTTGCCTGCATGAACCCGACGATCCGTGCGACACCGGTGCGCTGCATGGTGGGAGCGATGTCGACCAGCACGATCGCCCGGATCCGCTCCGGCGCGAGCAACCCTGCTCCCAGGGAGGTCACGCCGCCGAGCGATGCGCCGATGAGGATGGTGGGGTGACCTTCTGCCAGGTTCGCGACGAGGTCCCGGGCGTGGTCGCGGAACGAGTAGCGCCCCTCGGGATCCCAGGGGCTTTCGCCGTGGCCGCGAAGGTCCACGTTCAGCACGGAAAGCCCGAGCTGACGAAGTCGTTCCGGCGTGCGGCCCCATGCCTGGCGCGTCTGACCTCCGCCGTGCAGCAGCACGGCGTCCCAGGGTTTTTGCCCCCAGGTGTCGCCGACCAGTCGAAGGCCGTCGGCGCCATCGACCTTGAGTGAGTACTCAGTCTCTGTTGTCATCGAAAGCGTCCTTCAGCGGTGAACTCGATCCATCCTCCTGCTGTCACAGTGGCACATATTATGTGCATCGTCCATGTTGCTTCGAAGTGGAGGGTCGGGGATGGAGCGCATCGAGGGCCGATTGGTCCTGGAAGTGCCTGGCCTCTTCGTGAGCGGAGAGGCTTCCTCGGTCCATGGGTGGCGCCCGACCTGTACAGAGCCCCAGGTCGAAGGCTACGGTGGCACGTAGGCACACGTTGTGGTGCTGTGTGACGAGCGTGCTCGAGGCCGGACGTTGAGGAGCCGCATGACAACGCCATACCAGATGTACGATGACGGGAAGTGGGTCGCCGCGGCCTTTGGCCGAACGTACGACTCCGTCGCCCCTTTGACGCAGGCACCGTGGACAACCCTGCCGCAGGTACGAGCAGATGACGCAACCGCAGACCGTACGCTTCGCGATCGACCAGGGCTGACGTGACCTCGCCACGCCCACGTTACCGGCCCGCCCTGCGGGTCGGGTTCGTCGGGCTCGGCGACATGGGCGCTCCCATCGCCCGCCGGATCGCCGATTCGGGATTCCCCACGGCCGTGTGGGCTCGACGCCCCGAGTCGTTAGCGCCGTTCGTAGACGTCAAGCATGCGCCGGATCTGGCCTCGCTGGCAGCCGGTTGCGACGTGGTCGGCATCTGCGTCTTTGACGACGAGGATGTCAGGGACGTCATGCTGGCACCGGGCGGCCTGCTGGCTGGCGCGAGCCCGGCCACGGTGTTCATGGTACACAGCACGATCGCGGTCTCGACCTGTCGCGAGCTGGCGGTTGTGGCGCAGAATCGGGGAGTCGTCGTCATCGACGTACCAGTAAGCGGCAGCCGCCTCAGGGCTGAGGCCGGCACGCTGAGCGTGATGGTTGGCGGGCCGGTCGAGGCGGTGCAGCGGGTGCGGCCGGTGCTCGACACCTTCGCCGTGCACGTCTACCACCTCGGAGGGCTGGGGTCGGGTCTCGTGGCAAAGGCGCTCAACAATGTCCTGTTCTTCGCCAATCTCCACCTGGCTGCCACAGCCGTCGAGACCGCAGCGGGTCTCGGTCTTGACGAGACGACGGCCGCGACCGTGCTCCGCAGCTCGAGTGGGTCAAGCGTCGCGCTGACGTCGATGCTGGACATGCTCGTGACCGACGGGAACCGCGCGGAGCACGCCCGGCGGGCCGCGAGCAAGGACCTGGCAGTCTTTACCGAGCTCCGTCGTGCGGCGGGGCTGCCGGCCGTGGAGCTCGAGCAGATCGTGGCCCAGAACGCCGGGCATGTCCTGCCCGAGCCTGGCCGGTTCACAGCAAGAGTGGATAGCCTCCCGAGACCTTGATCGTCTCGCCTGTGATGAACGAAGCCTCCGGCGAGCACAGGAAGCGGATCGTGTCGACGACGTCCTTCATCTCGCCGCGGCGCTTGACGAGTTGCCGTCCGTTCACGAAGTCGTCGTAGACCTCGTCGCCGAGGTCGGCCAGTGCGGCTTCGGTGGCCATGAGCCCGGGCGCGACAGCGTTGACCCGGATGCCGTCCGCGGCGAGTTCGTGGGCGAAGGCCGTCGTGAGGCCACGCACGGCCAGCTTGGTCACGCCGTAGATGCTGACCACCTCGTAGGCGGCGATGGAGGAGAGGTTGACGACTGAGCCGCCGCCGCTCTTCGCCATGAGCGGCCGGCAAGCCAACGTGCCGTAGACGACTCCCATCACGTTCACGTCGACGCATCCCCGGAGCTGGTCCGGCGAGAGCTCACTGAAGGGCCTGCTGTACGTCGTAAGGTGACGGCCGGCATTATTCACCAGCACGTCGAGCCGCCCGAACACCTCCTCCACTTCGCGCACGGCACGTTCCATGGATTCGATGTCGGCCACATCCACCTGCACCGGCAGCGCCACACGATCGCTGCGCTTGAGCTCGTCGGCGAGCACCTGCGCGGCGCCGAGGTCGATGTCGGTCACCACCACTCGCGTGCCGTCGGCAGCGAAGGAGCGGGCGAGCTCGCGGCCGAAGCCGGCTCCCGCTCCGGTGATGAGGGCGACGGGCGCATCCTTGTTCAACGTCGGCTCCGATTGGTTCGGGTCCTGCTGACCGTCCTACCACCGAATGCGGAGCGCTTCGAGGCCCCGGACGATGTGGTGATCGCGCCATACGATGGGGCCGTCGATGGCCATGTCAGCCAAGCAGGTCCGCGCCATCGAATTGAAGGCCGCAACCAGTTCGGAACGTGCCAGTCCGTTTCCCACGCAGTAGTGCTCACCCAAACCGAAGGTGATGTGCGGGTTCGGCTCACGAGTGATGTCGAACTCGTGAGGGCGTTCGACAACCTCGGGATCGCGGTTCGCGGCCGCGGTGAGGGCCATTACCATACTGCCGGCGGGGATCACGGTGCCGTCCACGTCGACGTCTTCGAGGGCAACGCGGGGCAGTCGCAGTGCGCCAGGCGGTGAGAACCGGATCATCTCCTCGACCGCGGCGGTCGCGCGTTGCGGCTGCGCCACCAGCAGTCTCAGCTGTTCGGGGTGACTCAGGATTGTGAGGAGGCCGTTGGTCATCGTGGTCGCGGTCGATTCGAAGCCCGCGTGCAGAATCTCGGCCAGGATCCCGATGAGCTCCCGTTCAGAGAGGCGGCCCTCGTCGGAATAGGCACGCAGGAGGATCGACACAAGGTCGCCTCCGTCGCGGTCGCTTTCGCGCTCGTCCAGGAGGTTGCGCAGGTAGGCGGCGATGCCCGTCATTGCGTCGTGGCGCTCGGTGGCGAACGCGACGTCGACCTTCCCCGTCACGTGCTCGAGGAGCACACCCATCCATTTCTCCAAGGTTGACCGGTCTTCGAACGGGACACCGAGTACCTCGCACAAGGCACGCACCGAAAGCGGGCGGGCGTACTCGTTCAGGAACTCAAGTTCGTGCCGGTCGAGGAGGGGCTCGAAGTTCGCCAGTTCCTCCACGAGTGGATGCCAACGTGCAATGTTTCGTGCGCTGAACGCTTGGTTGACCACCTTGCGCATGCGCCGGTGCTCCGCGCCGTCCTCACAGACAAGACGCGTCGTGTACTGCTCTGCGGTCTCCCCGCTGAGGGCAGACGTGCGTGCTGCGGCCTCCTTACGGCTCATTCGTGAGTCACGGAGGATCGACTGACAGTCGGCGTGGCGGGTCAGCATCCAGACGCCGGATGTCGTCCGCAGCACAGGCGCTGCCTCGCGCATCTCATCGAACAGCGCCCACGGGTGCGCACGGACGCGGTGGTCCGTCAGGAGTAGGTCCGCGCGTTCCGCAAGGTCACGCGCTGCGGCCGTTGTGGTCATGGTGGTCACTCCGTCCATCGGTCGACAACGCTCGCCCACGGGCATACACCATTCAGGAGTGACGTTAGGCGCCTTGACACATAAGTTCAATACATGTGACGGTGTGACACGTCCGTGGGTCTGCGGCTACGCGTTGGCCGGAAAGTACCGCGACGTGACAGGGGCGGACGTCGCCGCCAATAGTCGGAAGGCCGGTGGGTCAGTCCGCGGACCGGATGTGGCTCAGCAACAGCTGCACCGCACCGGCGGGCGGCACCCCGGACCCGGTCCAGACCGCGTGCAGTTCCCGCCGGAGTTCCAGATCCGGCACCGGCACATTGCGCTGCCGCCCGGCCCGCAGATCGTCGTCATAGCCAACTGGCTCAGCACCGCAGGCGCGACGCCGGCCACAACCGCGGCGCGCACCGCGGCCTGCTCGACAGCTCCAGCACCGGTGGTGCCTGCGTCGCTCTACCACCCAGCAACCCCCGTTGGCTCTGGCGTGAATACACTCCCGGCGAATGTAACGCGAGGCAGCTCAAGCCGACATCTCGCTTGCGACGATCGGTTCGAATGACGAGTGGCCGATTCGTCCTGGATGGAGCCCGGGGGAGCCGCTGCCGGTCGGTCAGTGGCCTGCGGCGAAGGTGCCCGAACTGCTCGTTTGGCCCGCATCAGCTGCGGCTGCTCGGGTTGCCGGGGTGAGCGAGTGAACGCTGCGCCGGCTGGCCTGGGAACCTGCTCCGCCGCGGTCCGGCCATCCGGCCGGCCGGCAGCCGCCAGTCAGCCCCCATAGCGGGCGGGGTTGGACGGCCAACTCAGACGCGGCAGCGGGAGCACAAGCCGAAGATCTCCAACGTGGTCCGACGTCCATGAAGAACACGCAACGACCTGAACCGCCTGATGCTCACTCTCGACGCCTGGGAGAAGCCGTCGATGCCGAGCACGAGCAGGACCGCGCGACAGTGCCCAACCGGCTGCTTGCCCGAGGCCGCCGCCTACCCCCGGCAACGGACCATGCCGGTGGCACCTGCACTGCCGGAACGCCGGCCAGCCGGGCGGGCGTTCGGGTTTCCGGCGATGCAGCGTTGCGCCGAGGGCGACGGCTGCGAGTGGGGCGCCTCGGGCGCCAGCGAGAAGATCCGCGCCAACCCTCGTCGCGTCCCGCGGCGTCCTGTCCGCCATCGCCGCGGCCCGCCGTCGGCACGCGCGGACGTCGAGTAGTGCCTGAGCGACGGCGATGGTCGGCAGTTCGGTGTCGACAGACTTCGGCGAGCGCCCACCCCTGCGTGGGCGGCCGAACCGGTCATCGATCGTCACGCACGGGTGTGGTCAGAAGGGTGCCGATGTCTGTCGTTGCCGGTAGGTCGACACCCTTCACTGTGTCCATGACTCAGGGATGGTTGGGACTTACTCGTCTAGGTTGAACTTCTCCCACGGCCCGATGGCCGTGCGGTTGGCGATGAGCGGGTCGGCGCCCGCGTTCTCCGCCGTGACGTACCTCCCGTTGGCCTGTGCACGCAGGCTGACGCTGCCGTCGGAGTTGTTGACCAGCGTGAATGTCTCCCATGGGCCGACCGCGGCTCGGTTGGCGATGAGCGGGTTGGCGCCGGCGTTGTCCGCGCAGACGTACATATTGTTGACCTTGGCGCGGAGTGCGTAGTTGCCGCCGCCCAGGCTGATGAGGTCGTAGCGCTGCGCGACGCCGTTGGTGATCGAGTTCGCGATCAGCGCCGACGTTCCCGCCGTCACGTACTGGTTGTTGACCTGCGCCCGCCATGCGACCACCGGGCTGGTCGGGGCGCTGGCGGTGGTCAGTGTGAACGAGTCGATGTCGAACAGGGCGCCCGCGCCGCCTTTGAACACCAGGTACAGCGTGGTCGAGCCGGCCGGGACGCCGGTCAGGTTTGCGTTGACGTTGGTGAACGTGTCCCAACTGCCGGTCACAGGCACTGTGACGGTGCCGTGCAGGGGGCCGGTCGCCGAGCCGGTGTGTACCTCGATGGTGCCGCCGGCGCCGGCAGAGGAGGTCCGCACGCTGATCTGGGTCGCGTTGGAGATGTTGTACGGCGTGTACGCAATCCAGTCATTATTGTCGATGTATCCGGCGGTGCGGCCGCCTTCAGCTGGTGCGTGGTCGGCCAGTTGCACGCCCGACTGTGAGGCGAAGTGTTCGCCCTGGCGTTTCTTCGGTTGTAGGGTGCGGGTGCTGCGTGAGGTCAGCCCGCCGTTGTCGGTGTAGCTGGCGTCGAAGACGCCGAAGATGTTCGCCGCCGAGTCGTGCTCACCGTCGACCGGGATGGTGATGGTGCCGGAGCAGCCGGTCTTCGAGGTGATCGAGTGCGCGTGGCTGTCGTGGCCTAGCGAGTACGTCACGGTTACCCGGGCGCAGTTGATCGTGCCGTCCTCCGGGTCGGAGACGCTCACCGTGTACGGCACGGTGTCACCGAAGTTGAACAGTTGCCCGTTGCCCGGGGTGGTGAGGTTGATCGTCGGCGCGGCGTTGCCGACGGTTATGACGAGGCTTGCTGTCCCGGTCAGGCCGCCTGGGTCGGTGACCCGCAGCGTCGGGGTGTATGTGCCGTTGGCAGTGTAGGTCTTGGTTGGGTTGGCTGCCGTGGATGTGGTGCCGTCGCCGAACGTCCACAGGTAGCTCAGCGCCCCGCCTTCTGGGTCGGCGCTGCCTGCTGAGGTGAAGTTGACCGTCAGCGGGCTCGGGCCGGAGGTTCGGTTGGCTGAGGCGACCGCGACCGGGTTGCGGTTGCCACCGCCGATGTACTCGATCCGGAACAGACCTTGGTTGTTGGAGCCGGTGCCGTAGTCGAGTACGTACAGTGCCCCGTCTGGGCCGAAGGCCATGTCCATGACTTGGGTGCCGGTCCACGGGAACGCCGAGATCTCGCCCGGTGTGCCATCGGCGTTGACCGCAATCGCCTTGATCCAGCGCCGGCCGTACTCGCCGGCGAAGTACCGTCCGTCCATGGACTGCGGGAACTTCACCGTCGAGGTCGACGAGGCGTTATAGCGGTAGACCGGGCCGCCCATCGGTGACTCCGAGCCGACGCCGAACTCCGGCGGGCTGCCGGCGTCGCCGGAGTACCGGATCCAGGCGGCCCGGGCTGGGGGCAGGGTGGTCTGGCCGGTGTTGCGGAACGAGTTGTTGGTGGGGCCGCCGGCGCAGTTGTACTTGGCCGCCGACGGGCCGGACGGGAAGGTGTACTCGTTGTAGGTCTCGCTCGTGCTGTTGGAGCCTGTGCAGTACGGCCAGCCGTAGTTGCCCGGGCTGCTGATCCGGTTGAACTCCACTTGCCCGCTGGGGCCCCGGTTGGCGTCGGTGGTGCCTGAGTCTGGGCCGTAGTCGCCGAGGTAGACGATGCCGGTGGGCTTATCCACGCTCATCCGGAACGGGTTGCGGAAGCCCATTGCGTAGATCTCGGGCCGGGTGTTGGGGGTGCCCGGCACGAACAGGTTACCCGCCGGGACGGTGTACGAGCCGTCGGTCTGCGGCTTGATCCGCAGCAGCTTGCCGCGCAGGTCGTTGGTGTTGGCCGAGGAACGCTGCGCGTCGAACTGAGGGTTGCGGTTGGTGCGCTCGTCGATCGGGGAGTATCCGCTGGACTCGAACGGGTTCGTGTCGTCGCCGGTGGTCAGGTAGAGGTTGCCGGCGGTGTCGAAGTCGATGTCGCCGCCGACGTGGCAGCACTGGCCGCGGTCGTTGTCGACCTGCAGGGTGATCCGCTCGCTGCTGAGGTTGAGGGTGTCGTCGGGGTTGAGAGTGAATCGCGACAGCCGCAGGTGGCCCTTCCACGGCGCGAAGTCGGCTGTGTTGCCGGTGACGGGCGCGTCGCCCGGTGGGGTGCTCAGCGGCGGCGAGTAGTAGAGCCAGACGTGGCGGTTGGTGGCGAAGTTCGGGTCGACCGCGACGCCCTGCAGACCCTCCTCGTCGTGGGCGTAGACGTTGAGCTTGCCGACGAGCTTGGTGTTGCCGTCGACGTCGGTGACCCGCACCGAACCGTCGCGGGCGGTGTGGATGACCGAACGGTTGGGCAGGACCGCCAGCGACATCGGCTCGCCAAGCTCGGCCGCGCCGGTGGCCAGCGAGACCTGCTGGTAGTCGGCGGCCGGGATGGGGGCGGCCTGCGCGGCGGGTGCGCCCGTCGCCGACAGTGCCGCGCTCGCGGCCAGGATGGCGGCGGCGGCGGACCACAGCCGCCGTCTGGGGACGTGTCTCATGTGCTTCCTTCCGGTGGGATCCCCCGGCGAGTGGGGGCACGCGCTGGCGGATGGGACGGAGCAAGCAGGTAGGTGCGGTCGCCGGGCTCGCCCGCCTCGTGGCGGCGGGCGAGCCCAGCGACCGACAGCGGCGCCGGGGTGAGGACGTCGGACGTGGGCTGCTCAGCTCAGCTGCCGTAGATGTCGAGCTCCCACAGCGAGTAGCCGTACTGGGTGAGGGCGCGCTGGGTGCCGTAGACGCGTACGTAGCGGCCGGTGCCGGTGACGTTGAGGTCGTCGACCCCGCCGTCACCGGTCGTGGTGGAGTAGATCGTGGTCCAGGTGCTGTTGTCGGGCGAGGTCTGGATCTGGTACGCCCGTCCGTAG
>NZ_JBEXCY010000169.1:0-25055 GCF_040605515.1 Dactylosporangium sp. NPDC005572
CCGGCGGCGCCGGGGCGAACGCCGCGGCCCGGCGCAACGTCGGCGGGCTGCTGCTCCTCGCCGGGCTGCTGCTCTCCGTCGGCGAGGTGGTCCGGCTGGACATGGGCGTGGACTTCGCGCTGGTGATCCCGGCACTGGGCTGGTGGTGGCTGCGCCGGCGGCCCGGCGTGTGGCACTTCGTCGCCGGTGCGGTGGTCGGCGGCGGGCTGGGGTTCCTCGACGCCCGGTACGTGACGTTGCCGTACGTGCTGGTGAACTGGGCGTCGGTCCGGCTCATGATCGTGGCACTGGTCGTCGTGCCGGTCTGCACCGTCGCGGCGGTGGCGGTGGCGCGACGGCGCCGCGGCGACATCCGGCGGCGGCGTTGGTGGCGCTTCGCGCCTCCGGCCGCCGCCGCGGTCACGGGCGTGCTGGCCCTGGCGCTGGCCGCCCGGCCGCTGCTGTACACCGATCATTCGATCACCGATCCGAACACGATCGACTATGTGGCGTCGCACCAGGAGCGGTTCGGCCTGGCGGTCGACGGCACCCGCGGCTACGCCGAGGCGACGGTGTCGTGGTTGTCGTGGTACGTGGGCTGGCCGACGCTGGCACTGGCCGGGGCCGGCGTGGCCGGGGCCGTGTACGCCGCCGTCCGCGGCCGTGGCTGGCGGCTGCTGCCGGTCCTGCTGGTGTACGGCGGGTCGGCGCTCGCGACGCTGCTGCGCCCCGCGATCACACCCGACCACCCGTGGGCGGACCGCCGGCTGGTGGTGGAGGTACTCCCGGCGGTCGTGGTGTTCGCCACCTGGACGCTCGCGGAACTGGTACGCACCGGCCGGGCGCGGCGACACGCGCCGGTGACCGGTGCGTGGAGGGTGCTCGCGCGGTTGTCCGGGCCGTCGCCGGCCGGTCGGGTCACCCGTGCGGCGGTGCTGCTCGCACTGGCGGCGCCCGCCCTGCTCGTCACGGCCCACCTGGGGCCGCACCGCACGGAGCTGGGCGAGCCGGCCGCCGCGGCGCAGGTGTGCCGAGCCCTGCGGCCGAACGACTCGGTCGTGCTCATGGACTCCCAGTGGGCACCCACCATCCGCAACCAGTGCGGCCTGCCGGTCGCGACCCTGCAGAACCCGACGGTGGAGCGGATGCACCGGCTGGTGGTCAGCATCCGGATGGCCGGCCGCGATCCCGTGCTGATGTCGTCGTCCACGTTGACGCTGCTGCCGTACGGCCGGCCGCTGGACCGGATCGTCTACCTGGACACGCGGGAGGACCAGCACCAGCTCGTCCGGCGGCCGACCGGGACCGATCCGCGGCGGCTGGAGTGCTGGCTCGTGCGGCCATGAACCCACCCATACATCCAACGCGCTGAACGAGGCAACCGATGAACCACACCACGACCCGCACCGCCGGCCCGGACGCAACGGCACAACCCGGCCGCGACAGCCCGCTCGACGTCACCGTCGTGCTGCCGTGCTACAACGAGGCAGCCCACGTCCAGACCGAGATCGACCGGATCTGCGCGGCGCTGGACGCGGCCGGCTACCGCTACGAGCTCCTCGCGATCGACGACGCGTCCACCGACGCCACGCTCGACGTGCTCCGCATGGCGGAACTGTCCCGGCCACAGGTGAAGGTGGTGGCGCTGCACCGCAACAGCGGTGCCGGCACCGCCCGGCGGGTCGGCACCAGGATGGCCCGTGGCGACATCGTCGTGTGGACCGACGCCGACCTGACCTACCCCAACGAGCGCATCCCCGAGCTCGTCGGCATGCTGCGCGAGGACGCCAGCGTCGACCAGGTGGTCGGCTCCCGCACGTCCGAGCAGGGCAGCCACCGCCTCCTGCGGATCCCCGCGAAGTGGGTCATCCGGAAGATCGCCGAGTGGCTGGTGGGGCAGCCGATCCCCGACCTCAACTCCGGGCTGCGGGCGTTCCGGCGCAGTGTCGCCGCACCCTACCTGCGGCTGCTGCCACCGGGGTTCTCGTGCGTCACCACGATCACGATGGCGTTCCTGTCCAACCAGCACGACATCGCGTACCTGCCGATCGACTACGGCAAGCGGGCCGGGAAGTCCAAGTTCCGGTTCGTCACCGACGCGTACCGGTACCTGCTGCAGGTGCTGCGCATGGTGATGTACTTCAACCCCCTGAAGGCCCTGATGCCGCTCACCCTGGCCCTGCTGGGCCTCGGCGTGGCGAAGAGCATCTTCGACGTCACGGTCCACCCGCTCCGCCTGGCGACCAACACCATCATGGTGTTCCTCACCGGACTCATCATCGGCTCGCTCGCCCTGCTCGCCGACCTGATCGTCCGGTCCCGCCCCGACGTGTGACCCCGGCCGTCAGCGGCGGCGCCGCGCCCGGTCGCCGGCTCAGGTCAGCGGCAGCCGTGCCCGGGCCACCAGGCCCGGCCCGGCCGCCGGGAACGGGCGCTGCAGGAGCCGGAACGGCGCTGTCGCCCACCGGTTCAGCGCTCCGCGCAACGCACCGGACGGCTGGAACAGACGCCCCGACGCGGCGGTCCGCTCGGCGACGGGCGACGTCCGCAGCGCGCGCAACCGGCGCCGCGCGAGCACATTGCGCCCGGCCTCCAGGGTGTACCCCAGCGGCACACCGTACTGACGCAGTTCGATGTCGACCAGGCCGGCGCCGCCGAGCAGGGCCCGCAGCGGCTGCGGGTCGTAGCGGCGGATGTGACCGACCAGTTCGTCCGCCGCGGCGAAGCGACGCTGATGCGCGGGCACGGACAGCAGCAGCCATCCACCGGGGCGCAGCCGGCCCGCCCAGGCGGTCACCGCGGCCACGTCGTCCTCGAGGTGTTCCAGTACCTCGAATGCGCACACCAGGTCGAACCGCCCGGCTTCGAGGTGCTCCAGCCGGACGTTGCGGACGTGGCCCGAACCCGCGTGGGCGAGGCGCTGTTCGGCGACGGCGAACGAGGCCGGGTCCGGCTCGATGCCCAGGTAGCGATAGCGCTGCGCGAGCCGCGCCCCGAGACCGCCCTGGCCGCAGCCCACCTCGAGGACGTCCGTGACGCCGGGCGGGAACATCCGCGTGACGACGTCCAGCCGCAGCCAGGCGTTCGGTGACAACGGTGCCACCGAGTCCAGCCGCCACGGGGACAGGGGGCCGGACGTCACAGGGCGGTCGGGCATCGGCTCTCCTGTCGACTCATGCTGATGCGCGGGCCTTTCGTGGTGCGTCGTCACGGCAGGCGTGCAGCCGGTCCCACAGCGGTGCGACAACCTCGGCCGCGCCGAACCGTTGCCCGGCGAGGCGGTACGCCGCCTCGCGCAGCCGGGACAGCTCGGCCCGGTCCGCGGCGAGACCGCGCAGCGCCTCGGCCAGGGCCTGCGGGTCACCGGGCGGCACCAGCAGCGCGGCGTCGCCGAGCACCCGCCGCTGCGGCTCGGTGTCCGAGGTGATGACGGCACAGCCGGCCGCCGCGCCCTGGAACACCTTGTTCGGCACCACCCGCATCGCCTTGGCGGTGGTGCCGAAGATGCCCAGGCACACGTCGTGCGCGGCGACCACCGCCGGCAGGTCCGCCGCCGCGACCCAGGGCAGCCACCGCACGTCCCGCTCCCCGGCGGCGGTTCGGGTGGCCGCCTCGTCCTGGCCGTGTCCGATCATCGTGAACGCCACGTCGTCGTCGGCGAGCAACCGCGCCGCCGTCCCGATCGTCGCGGTGCCCTGCAGGGGCGTGTACAGCCCGAAGAACACCACCCGCAGCGGTGCGCCCGGCGCGGCCGCGGCGGCCGGGCCGGCCGACTCGCCCGCGTCGAACCAGGGGGCGGGCGCGCCGACGGCCACCACCAGACCGCGGTCGCGGAACCGGTCCGGCAGCGCCGCGCGGTGCTCCTCCGTGTCGACCACGACGATGTCCGCCCGGCGCAGGGCGGCGCGGTCGACCATGGCGAGGATCCGGCCCCGCAGCCGGCCGCCGAGCCGCCGGTCGGCCGCGGTGTCGCCCACCCCGGTCATGTGGTCCAGCACGATCGGCACCCGCCGGAACAGCAGGCGCGCGAGGTGGACGTCGAGCAGTCCCAGGTAGCCGACCACGACGGCGTCCACCGGGCCGCACCGGCGCGCGGCCCGGGCCAGCGTGGCCCACCGCCGGGCGACGCGCAGCAGCAGCAACGGCGCCCGCCACGGCCGCGCCAGCGTCGCGACCCGTGCGGCGGTGTCGACGCCGAGCGGGGCGTTGCACTCCCGCACGTCGGCGCCGCGACGGCGCAGCCCTTCGCGAAGCACGCCGACCCGGGGATGCGTTCCGGTGTCGTACGTGCCGAAGAGCAGGACCCGCATGGCGGCCAGCCTAGTCAACCCGGCGCGCGACCCGTCGGCCGCCAGGCGCCCGCCCACATGCTGGCCGGAGCGCCTCCCCTCCGGAACGCGGGCGGTGCGGCCGGACGGCGGCTACGTGCGGCGCGGTAGGCTCGCCCGGTGTCCGACCCCGACGTGGCCGGCGATGCCGCCGGTGCGCCGGTCGCCACCGCCCGCTTCGGCCCACGACCCGTTCTGCGGCGCCTGGCCGCCGCGGCCGGCAGCCGATGGGTCCGGTGGGGCTTCCTGGCCGCGGTCGTCGGCGCCGGCGGCTACGCCATCGCGTCGGAGTGGAAGGCCGTCGTCACCGCCCTGACCGGCATCGGCCCGGCGGCGACCCTCGGCGCGGCCGTCACGGTGATCCTCGGACTCCTCGCCACCCTGCAGGTGTGGCGGGTCCTGCTGGCCGGGCTCGGTTCGCCGCTGCCCCCGGCCACCGCGGCCCGCATCTTCTTCGTGGGGCAGCTCGGCAAGTACCTTCCCGGGTCGATGTGGCCCGTGCTCGCCCAGATGGAGCTCGCCCGGGCCAGCTCGGTCCCCCGCAGCCGGACGGCGACCGCAGCCGTGCTGACGATCGCCATCTCACTCGGTGCGGGCCTGCTCACCGGACTGGCCGCGCTGCCGCTGCTCGGCGACGGCTACCTGTGGGTGCTCCTCGCCGCACCGCTGTGCGTCGCCATGCTGCACCCCAGGGTCGTCAACGCCGTGATCGCCGTGCTGTTGCGGGTGACCCGCCGCCCGCCGCTGCCCCGGCCGCTGCCCGGCCGCGCCATCGCCGCGGCCCTGCTGTGGGCCCTGCTGTCCTGGTTGCTGCTCGGCGCCCACGTCTGGTTCCTCGGCCTCCCGCTCGCCGGGGACACCACCGGCCTGGCGATGGCATCGATCGGCGGGTTCGCGCTGGCCTGGAGCGCGGGGTTCCTCGTGGTGCTGGCGCCCGCCGGCGCGGGAGTACGGGAAGTGCTGCTCATCGCCGCACTGAGCACGCAGCTGGACACGGCCCAGGCAGCCGCCGTCGCCGTGGTCTCCCGGGCGCTCATGAGCGCCGCGGACCTCGCCCTGGCCGGTGCTGCCGCCGTGACCACCCGCGCCTCGACGCGCGGCCCCGCGCCGCAGCCGCGGCCGGAGCCGGAGCAGCCGCTGCCGGTCGCCGGCGACGACGGCGGGTCGTAACGCGTTCGGGCCGGGCCGGTGCGTAATTCGCGATCCGGACAATTGGCGCCGGCGGCGCCGGCGCCAATTCTTCACCGAATCCCCGGTGGGGGCGCTGCACACATCTGCGGCCAGTTTTTGGCGCAGGCGTCCACAGCGGACGGCAGGACTATTCGCCGGCGCCGGGTGGTCGCACCAGGTGTTGATAGCGGGGCGAACTCGCCCCGTAGATGGTGAAGTTGAGCCGGGCATCCGCGAGGCTCAGGTCGCCGTTGCGGCTGTCCGGCACCACACCGGCATGGACGTCGCTGCGGCCGTCGTCGGTCCAATAGCAGATGGGGCACGTAGTGCATCCGGTTCGGTACCCACAACACGGGCACCGGGGCAAGGTCGGCTGAGCCACGCGGCAAGGCTTCCACATTCGTGGCGGCGGCGCCACGGCGCGCATCCGCCGCGCGGCACGGCCAGCGATCGCCGGTTCGACACCGGGACCGCCGGGCTGGTGTATGGTGTCGCGATCCCTCGGGCCTGAGTGGGGCGGGTGTGATCGGGCGCGGAGCGAGGCAGCGGTCGGCGATCGCCACCGACGACGGTGTCACACCGGCCGGCCCACGCGGTGAGCGGTGCCATGCTGTCGCGCTCACCGCATTGGTACTCGCCGCGTCGCTGCTGTACGCGATCGTCTCGCTCAACCGGTACCGGACGTGGCGCGCATCGACCTACGACCTCGTCATCTTCGACCAGGCCGTGCGGTCCTACGCCCAGGGCCGGCTTCCGCTGGCGATCGTCAAAGGCGTCCACAACGGATTCGGCCCCGACTTCAGCGTGCTGGGCGATCACGTGTCCCCGGTCCTCGTCCTGCTCGCCCCGCTGTATCTGATATATGACGACCCCCGCACGCTCCTCGTCGCGCAGGCCGTCCTGCTGGCCTGCGCGATCGTGCCGCTGTGGCGGTTCGCCCGGCGTGAGCTGGGGGTCACCGCGGCGTACGGTGCCGCCACGGCGTACGCGCTGTCGTGGCCGGTGGCCGGTGCGGTCGACTTCGACTTCCACGAGGTCGCCTTCGCTCCGCTGTTGCTGGCAGTGCTCTTCGACCAACTCTCCATGCTGCGCCGCGGGGTCGGGCGCAGGTGGCGGCTCGCGCTGGCCGCCGTGGCCGTGCTGGGGGTCAAGGAGGATCTCGGGCTGGCCCTGGCCGGTGTCGGGCTCTGCCTGCTGCTGCCGTACCGCGGCCGGCGGCCGGAACGCGGCGATCTGCTGCTCGGACTCGGTTTCCTGCTCGGCGGGCCCGCCTACACCGCGTTCGCCACGCAGGTGATCATTCCCGCGTTCGGTGGCCGGCCCGACTACTACTGGTCGTACGACCACCTCGGCCCCACCGTTCCGGCCGCGCTGTGGCACGTCGTCAGCCAGCCGGTCGACGCCTGGTACACCGTGACCCACCCGGCGACGAAGATCAACACCATGCTCCTGCTCCTGGCCGTCGGCGCGCTCACACCGCTGGTGTCGCCCTACCTCGCGGTCACACTGCCGTTGCTGGCCGAACGGATGCTCTCCGAATCCCCGGGCTGGTGGGGCACCGGCGCGCAGTACAACGCGTTCCTGGTGATCCCGCTGCTGTGCGCCGGCGTCGACGGGGCGGCCCGGATCGCCCGCCGCCGGCCGTCCCGGCCGGTCGCCGCCGCCTGGACCGTCACCGTGGTGACCGTGGCCGCGGCGGCGCTTCCCAGCTTCGCCTTCGGTGCACTGTTCCGTACCTCGACCTGGCAGCAGACCGCCGACATGCGCGCCGCGGCCCACGCCGCGGCCCAGATCCCCGACGGGGCACTGGTCGAGACCGCCTCCAGCATCGGACCACACCTGACCAGCCGCACCCGGGTGCTGCTGTGGGACCGGACCCCCCGCTGGGCACCCTGGGTCGTCGCCGACATCGCGCGAGCACAGTTCCCGTTCTGCGGCATCGACGACCAGCGCGCACGGGTCGAGCTGCTGCGCAGCCACGGCTACCGGATCGTCTTCCAGGAGCAGGACTTCGTGGTGCTGCACGACCCGTCCGCCGTGCCCGAACTGCTCGCCCCGCCCGCCCCGCCGTGCACCTGACCGGCAGCGTCAAGCCCCGGCCCGGTTTCGTCATGGGATCGCCATGAAAGCGCGCGACGTCCGCCACACGACCGGTGGACCCTGCAGATATGCAGGTAGATCCGGTGTCGCAAGGCCGCGCTGCCCCGGCCGCCGCCGCCGGCGACAGCGTGGAGGTGCACATCGCCGGGCGCGTGGACGTGGCGTCGATCCGCCGGCACCAGGCGGTCCTGGCGCAGGCGCTCGACCTGCGCCCGCGCTGTGTCGTCGTCGACCTCTCACGGTGTACGGGTGTCGACGCGACCGGGATCGGCGTCCTGCTCGACGCGCATCGGGCGCTGTGGTCCGAGGGCAGTCGCCTCACGCTGCGGGCGGTGCCGCCGGAGGTGTGGCGGATGTTCGTCCTCGCCCGGGTGGACCACGTGTTCGACGTTCGCGGCGGCCCGGCGGATGCGGGCGGCCCACCCGGCCTCAGCCCGGATGACCCGCACCGGCATCTGCCGACCGGATGACACCGGCCGGGACCGACGCCCGGGCGCAATCGTCACACGACCGACACATTGTTGCACTCCTACAACATTAGGCCGGCAATACGGGACGATTGCCCGGGTGCCGCCGCATACTCGACACAGCACCGGCGCCGCACGCCGGGTCGGCCGAAGGAGACGTCGGAGCGCTCATGCTGCTGGAAGGCCGCTATCGCCTGATGCGCACGCTCGGCGTCGGCGGAACCGCCGAGGTCTGGTCGGCGCACGACGAGGTGCTGCGCCGCAGGGTCGCCGTCCGGCTGCTCCGGGCCGACCGGCAGGCGGCCGCGGAGCGGTTCCTGGAGGCGGGACGGCTCGGCGCGCGGCTCGCGCATCCCGGCATCGCGGCCGTCTACGACGTCGGGGTCGCCGACCTGCCGGGCCGGGGCGCCACACCGTACATCGTGATGGAGTTCGCCGACGGCGACCGCCCCGGCGGACCGAACCCTTCCGGCTGGCGCGCTGCCGCACACGTCGCGGCGCAGCTCGCCGATGCCCTGGCCCACGCGCACGGGCAGTGGGTGGCCCACGGCACACTGCGCGCGGCGAAGGTCGTCCTGACGAGCGTCGGCGTCAAGCTCATCGGCTTCGGCGTCGACGTCGCGACGGACTTCGACGCACCGGCCGGTGACGTCCGCGCGCTCGGCCTGTTCCTGGCACCGTCGGCCGGTCCCGGCGCTCCCCCGCAACTGGCCGAGCTCGTCGCGCGGTGCCTGCACGAGGACCCGGCACGCCGACCTGGCGCCGGCGAGGTCGCCCGGCACCTCGACGGCATCGCCGCGGCGGACACCGCGCCGGCACCCGAGCCCGCCGCCGTGCCGGAGCCGGTGCGGACCGCAGGGTCGCGACGATGGGTGCGGCGAACCTCGGTCGTCGCCGCGGTCGCCGCCGGCGCGGTGCTGACCCTGTTCACCCTCGCCCAGGCCGCACCGGGGGCGATCCCCTGGTTCGACCGGTTGCCGCAGCACGCCGGGGTGCCCGCCCCGACCGACGACGCCTGCGAGGATCCTCCGCTCGCGCAGCGATTCTGCGCACCGGCCCGCACACCGTCACACCGGCCGCAGACCAGCGCATCGCCGAGCGCATCGGGCAGCGCATCGGTCAGCGCATCGGTCAGTTCGTCGCGGACCGCGCGGCCGGTACACCCGAACCCGTCGCCGTCGCCGACCCCCACGGCGTCGGCGTCGACCGGTTCGCCCGCGCCACCTGACGCCTCCGCGTCGGCGACGCCCGCACCGTCAGCGTCCACGACGGAGTAGGCGGCAGGTCCTACCGAACCAAGCAAGCGCTTGGTACGGTAGCGCATGCGGTTCGGCATCCTCAGTCCCGTCGTCTTCCGCCCGCCCGGACAGTTCAGCGACTGGGAGACCGGCGCGGGCACGGCCGAGCTCGTCCAGGTCGCCGAGGCGGCGGACCGGCTCGGCTACCACCACCTCACCTGCAGCGAGCACGTCGGCGTGCCGGCCAGGATCGCCGCGCGGGCGAACGGTACCTACTGGGACCCGCTGGCCACCCTGGGCTTTCTCGCGGCACGCACGACGGGCATCCGGCTGGCCACCCACGTCCTCGTGCTCGGCTACCACCACCCGCTGGAGATCGTGAAGCGCTACGGGACCCTCGACCTGCTCAGCGGCGGCAGGGTGGTCCTCGGGCTCGGGGTGGGCAGCCTGAAAGAGGAGTTCGCCCTGCTCGGGGCCGACTTCGACGGCCGCGGCGCCGCCGCCGACGACGCGATCCGGGCGATTCGCGCCGCCTGGGGACAGCCGCTGCCCGAGTACGAGGGCACCCACTACACCTTCCGGGACTTCCTCATCGATCCGCACGCGCCCCGGCGCCGGGTACCGCTGTGGGTCGGCGGGTACACCCGCCGCTCGCTGCGGCGGGCCGTCGAACTGGGCGACGCCTGGGTCCCGTTCGGCCTGCCGCCCGAGCAGATCACCACCATGCTGGCCGAGGTCGACCGGCCGGAGGGCTTCGACGTGATCCTCACGCCGCCGCCGCTGGACCCGATCACGGACCCGGGCGGCGCCCGCCGCCACGTCGAGCAGCTGCACGCGGCCGGGGCCACGATGATCAACATCGTCCTGCGCCACCGCAGCGCCGAGCACTGCGTCGAACAGCTCGCGGCCTTCCGGCAGCTCTTCGCGCAGGCGGAGTGGTCCGCCGGCCGCGAGCCGGCCGGCAACGCCTGACACCCGTCGACGAAGAGGGAGGCACGGCATGCCGGACCACGACGAGGCGATCGCCGAACTGCAGCGCCGGGTGCGGGACCTCGAGGACCGGCTGGCCCTCATGCAGATCCTCGCCACGTACGGTCCCGCCGTGGACAGCGGTTCGCCGGCCCCGACCGCGCGGCTGTGGACCGACGACGGCGTCTACGACACCTATCCGGCGGTGCTGCACGGCCGCGCGGCCATCGCCGGCATGGTGACCGGCGAGCTGCACCAGCGGTTGATCCACTCCGGCGCCGCCCACCTGCAGGGCCTGCCGCACCTGGAGGTGGACGGCGACCGGGCCGTCGCCACCGCCTACTCGCAGCTGGTACTGCGTGACGAGGCGACCGGCGGCTACCGGATCTGGCGCACGGGCGCCAACCGCTGGGAGTTCGTCCGCACCGCGCAGGGCTGGCAGGTCACCCACCGGGTCAACCGCCAGCTCGACGGCGACGCCGAGGCCCGGGACCTGCTCGGCGCGGCGGTCGACGAGCGCCACACCCAGGACGGCGACTGACGCGCGGTCACCTCCAGCCGCGCAGCAACGCGCGTCGGGAGAAAGCCGGCTGGAATCGCGGCAGCAATCACCGAGCGGTGCAGAACCCACGTTGGAACATCTCATCCGGCGAGCGAGTCCGCCGCACTGCCGCGCTGCGTATCGCCGTGGCGCCGATCCGACCGCCCGACGCGGCCTGACGTGGTCTGACATGGTCCGATGTGGCCATCGCGGCGCAGTGGCACCGATTGCGCAACCGTCAGCCGAGTATCGGACGGCGTCAAGACCGGCGCTGGAACCGGCCTATTCGAAGCCGTTCCGCCCGACGTCGGCGCCGGGGTGACCGGCGATAACGCCATTGATTGAGGCGAACAAATACCGCGCGCCGAAATCCCGCCGTAACACGTAACAGTCCGGTCACGACGGCTTTCCCGGCGCGCATCGCCTCACGTACGGTGCCAGTGGCCGGAGGTCAGACCTCCGTCCTCAGGCCTTCAAACCATGCCGACGTGAGGTGGACGCGTGCAGGAACCCGCCGCCCGGTACGGGGGATACAAGTCGTTCGACTACCTGGCCCCCCACACCGACTACAAGGTGTTCGAACTGGCCCCGCAGCTGGGCCGGGTGCCCGAGCACGACCTCGGGCTCTCCGACAGCCAGCGGGAGCGGGTCGCCCGGCTGCTCCGCGAGCACGCCGCGATCTCGCTGCACGAGCACCCCAAGATCCTTCCGGCCGACGTCTCGCAACTGCGCGACTACAACCGCACCGGACGCAACGCCTTCGGGTTCGAAGGACTCGCGCGGTCCGGCCTCACCGCCGTCTTCGACAACTTCATGAACGGCACCGGCTGCGTCACCAGCGAGCACGCCTGGAAGTGGGACGACGTCATCTACGACATCGGGCTGCGCTTCGCCGACGTCGCCAAGCAGGACTACGTGGTGGTGGCGACCACCCTCGACGAGATCTTCGCGGCCCAGCGCGACGGCCGGCTCGCCCTGGTGGCGGGGCTGGAGGCGGCCACGATGATCGAGAACGAGCTGGACCGGATCGACATCCTGTACGGCTTCGGCGTCCGCCAGATGGGCATCGCCTACAGCCAGGCCAACATGCTCGGCAGCGGGCTCTCCGAGGAGCGCGACGGCGGCCTCACCCACTTCGGCCGCCGCGCCGTCGACCGGATGAACAAGCTCGGCATCGCCATCGACATCTCGCACTCCGGCGACCAGACGTCCCTCGACGTGATCGAGGCCAGCCGGGTGCCGGTCTTCATCACCCACGCCGGCTCGCGCACGGTCTGGGACACGCCCCGGATGAAGCCGGACGACGTGATCCGCGCGTGCGCCGAGCGCGGCGGCGTGATCGGCATCGAGGCCGCCCCGCACACCACCCTGTCCGCGAAGCACCCGCACCACTCGATCGAGTCGGTGATGGACCACTTCACCCACTGCGTCGAGCTGGTCGGCATCGACCACGTGGCGTTCGGGCCGGACACCAACTTCGGCGACCACGTCGGCCTGCACGACAGCTTCGTCGGCCACCTGGCGATCGGCCGGGCGCACGGCGCGGTCGACCACCCGCGCGTGCCGTACGTCGCCGGGCTCGAGAACCCGGCCGAGTGCTTCAGCAACATCGTCGGCTGGCTGGTCCAGCACGACTACTCCGATGACGAGATCGCCAAGGTCATCGGCGGCAACATCATTCGCGTTCTTCGGGAGGTTTGGTGAGGAAGATGAGCAAGGCCGCCGTCGCGCTCGGTGCGGCGGTCGCCCTGGCCCTGTCGGGCTGTGGGCTCAACGAGGACAACGACTCGTCGAGCGGCAGCAGCGGCGGCGACAACGCGGTGCTGCGGATCGGCACCACGACCGACGTCTCCAACTTCAACCCGCTGCAGTCGCTGAGCAAGACCGACTCCTGGATTCTCAACGCGATGTACCCGCACCTGCTGCGGATCGACGAGAACGCCAAGAAGGCGCCGGAGCTGGCGAAGGAGTACAGCTACGAGGACGCCGGCAAGACCGCGGTGTTCAAGCTGCGTGACGACTTCTTCTGGACCGACGGCAAGCCGGTGGTCGCCGACGACGTCAAGTTCAGCGCCGAGTCGATCATGAAGTACAAGCTCGGCAACGTCGCCGCGAAGCTCACCTGGGTCACCTCGGTCGAGGCACCGGACCCCACGACGGTGAAGTTCCACCTCTCCCAGGCGTACGCGCCGTTCGCGGAGGGCGTCGGCTTCTGGATGTCGGTCGTGCCCAAGCACGTCTTCGAGTCCGCCGGCGACCTGTCGAAGTTCGCCAACGACGCCAACTGGGTCGGCGCCGGGCCGTTCGTGCTGGAGAGCGCCACCAAGGGCCAGCGCTACGTGATGAAGCGCAACGACAAGTACCCGCTCGCGCCCGGCGGCAAGGCGGCCGTCAGCAAGGTCGAGTACCGCATCTACCCGGACGTCAACACGATGATGCTGGCGCTGCGCAACGGTGACATCGACCTGATGGGCACCCCGGTGCCGACGTCGGCGGCGAAGACCTTCCAGGGCGACTCGAAGATCAAGCTGGCGAAGGTCGGTGCGCTCGGCTTCGCCCACCTGACGTACAACATGAACAACAAGGACCTGGCAAAGCCGGAGGTCCGGCAGGCGCTGTCGATGGCGGTCGACACCAAGGCGATCATCGCCTCGGTGCTGCAGGGCGACGCGCAGCAGATGGCCGGTCCCATCTCGCCGATCTTCGCCGAGTACGACAACACCGAGATCCAGCCGTACCCGTTCGACCCGGCCGGGGCGAAGGCGAAGCTGACCGCGGCGGGCTACAAGGACGGCAACGGCGACGGCTTCTTCGACGGGCTGGAGTTCGGCGTCGCCTGCGACCAGTCGAACGCCAACATCACCCGGGTGGTGCAGCTGTTCCGGGAGAGCGCCGAGCAGGCCGGCATCAAGCTGAAGAACGAGTGCGTCGAGCGGAACACCTTCCTGAGCCGTACCAAGGACGGCAAGTACGACATCGACGCGTCGCAGTGGGGCGTCTTCGACAACCCGATGGACCAGCTGCGCAGCACGTACCTGTCCAGCAACCCGGGCGGGATCAACTACAACCTGCTCAAGTCGGCCGAGATGGACCGGCTGATCAACGACGCCGCCGGCACCACCGACCACGCCGCCTTCGTCGAGAAGATCAAGAACATCGACCAGGTCGTGCACGAGCAGGCGTACCTGACCCCGCTGTACGTGGAGAACTTCCAGTTCGCCTACAACGCCGGCAAGTTCCAGGGCTTCGTCGCGTCGCCCTCCGACCTGCTCGGCATGGTCACCGCGTACTCGCTCGCCCAGGTCAAGCCGGTCGGCTGACCGGCCGACGCCAGAGGAAGAAAGGAGGGGGTCCCCCGTGGCACGCTTCGTGCTCAACCGGGCGCTGAAGGCCGTACTGACGATCTGGATAGCGATCACCGCAACGTTTTTCCTGCTCCGGCTGCTCCCGGGGGACCCCACGACCCTGATGGTCGAGGGCGACATGACCCCGGAGATGCGGGCCGCCCTGCTCAAGACGTACGGCCTGGACCGGCCGCTGTTCGAGCAGTACGTCGCGTACCTGCGCGAGCTGCTGCACGGCAACTTCGGGATCTCGTTCCGGCAGATCCAGCCGGTGAGCGAGATCCTCCTCGACCGGCTGCCGTGGACGCTGCTGCTGGCCGGCACCGCGTTCGTCCTCACCATCGCCATCGGCATCCCGATCGGCGTGTTCGCGGCGGCCCACCGCGACCGCTGGCCCGACAAGGTGCTGCAGGGCTTCGGCATCGGCGGGCACGCGCTCTTCGTGCCCAGCGTCGCCATGCTGCTGCTGGTCTTCGTCGGCGCCCGGCTCGGCTGGTTCCCGATCGGCGGGGCGATCGACCCCGACACCCGGGGCGCCGCCGCCTATCTCAGCCTGGCGCACCACCTGGTGCTGCCGGTGCTCTCGCTGGTCCTCGTGCAGCTCGGCCCGTACGCGCTGACGCTGCGCACCAACCTGGTCGACGTCCTCGGCGAGGACTACATCCGCGCCGCCCGCGCCCGCGGCCTCTCCGGCCGCCGCCGGCTGTGGAAGCACGCCCTGCGCAACGCGATCCTGCCCGCGCTGACCCTGATGGGCCTCCAGCTCGGCACGCTGGTCGGCGGCGCCGTGCTCACCGAGACCGTGTTCGCCTACCCCGGGGTCGGCCGGCTCATCTACGAGGCCGTCGGGCAACGCGACTACCCCGTCCTGCAAGGAGCGTTCATCATGCTCGCGATCACCGTCGTGGTTGCCAACGCGCTCACCGACCTGCTCTACGCCGTGCTCAACCCGAGGATCCGGCTGTGAGCGCCCCGCTCATGCCGGAGTCGGCGGCGGCAGCGGCCCCCACCGCCCGGCCGGCCTGGCGTGCCTTCCTGCGGCAGCCCTCCGGGCTGCTCGCGGCGACGGTGCTGGCGGTGATGGTGCTCGTCGCGCTCGCCGCCCCGCTGATCGCCGACGAGCCCGGCGGCACGGGCGCCGACGTGCTGCAGGGACCCACGGGCGGGCACTGGTTCGGCACCGACGACCTCGGCCAGGACATCTTCGCCCAGGTGGTCTGGGGCACCCGGACCAGCCTGATGATCGGCGTGGCCGCCTCGCTCATCGCGATCGTGCTCGGCACCGCGATCGGCCTCGCCTCGGCGCACTTCCGGCCGGTCGACGCCGTCGGCACGGTCGTCACCGACGTGATGCTGGCCCTGCCGACCCTCCCCCTGATGATCATGCTGGCCGCGATCGTCAACCCGAGCGTCTGGACGCTCACCGTGATCATCGGCGTCTTCGCCTGGCCCGAGGTGGCCCGGCTGATCCGCTCGCAGGGCCTGGTCGTCTCCGCGATGCCCTACATCGACGGCGCGCGGGTGCTCGGCGCGAGCGGCTGGCGGATCGTCACCCGCGAGATCCTGCCCGCGGTGGTCCCGCTGATCGTGGTGAGCGTGCTGCTGACCGCGTCCCGCGCGGTCATCTCCGAGGCCGGGCTGAGCTTCCTCGGCCTCGGTGACCCCGACTCCTGGTCGTGGGGGCGGATCCTGCTCAACGCCCAGCGCAGCGGCGTGGTCGCCATCGCCTGGTGGCAGACGCTGTTCCCGTCGCTGGCGATCCTGCTGCTCGTCCTTGCCGCCACCGTGGCCGGCATGCGCTTCAACGACATCCGCGACCCCCGCCGCAACGGAGGCTGACCCGTGCGCCTGCCCGACAGTTTCTACTCCTCCGTCCGCGCCGAGCTGACCGAGGCGCTCGGCGAACGCGGCCTCGACGGCTTCCTCGCCACCTCCCCCGCCGACGTGGCGTACCTCTGCGGGTTCTTCTACATCGCCACCGAGCGGCCGGTGTACCTCTGGATGCCGCGCTCCGGCGACCCGCTGCTGGTGATCCCGCGCCTGGACGAGGAGTACGCGGCCCAGCAGCACGTCACGGTCGAGACGGTCAGCTACTTCGAGTACCCCGGCGTGGTCACCGCCGAGCAGACGCTCGCCGCGGCGCTGGCCGGCCGCGGGGCGCGCCGGATCGGGGTGGGCGGCGGCGTGCCGGTCGGGGCGTTCCGCGCGCTGTCGACGGCCCTCGGCGAGCACACCACCCTGGAGACCACCGACGCGGTGGCCAGGCTGCGGCTGCGCAAGCGGCCCGAGGAGATCCCGTTCCACGAGGCGGCGGCGCGCATCTGTGACGAGATGCTGGCCGCGGGCCGGGAGCTGATCGCCGACGCGCTGCGCCGGGGCGACGAACTGCCCCGGGAGGACGAGATCGCCCGGCACGTCATCGGCTACGGCACGGACCGGATGTACGCCGACTACGACCTGGTCGTCTACACCACCAAGCTCGCCGGTGGGCTGGTCTACGCCGGGCCGAACTCGGCGCTGCCGCACGGCCTGCCGACGCGGCGGCGGGTCCGGCCCGGCGACACCCTGATCCTCTCGCTCGGCGCGGCGGTGGCGAGCCGGTTCGTGGAGAGCGAGCGGACGTTCGTGATCGGCGAGCCGACGACGGAGCAGCGGCGCTACTACGAGGCCGACCGGGAGGCGCAGGAGGTCGGCACCCAGGCGATGGTGGCCGGGCGGACCTGCGCCGAGGTCAACACGATCTGCCTGGACGTCCTGCGGGGCCACGGTCTCGGCGACTACATCCGGCACCGGCAGGGCCACGGCATCGGGCTGCAGAACCACGAGCCGCCGTGGGTCGAGGACGGCGACCACACCGTCCTGGCCCCCGGGATGCTGCTGTCCAGCGAACCCGGCGTGTACGTGCCGGGGCACGCCGGCTACCGCATCTCCGACACGGTGCTGGTCGAGGCGGCCGGACCGCGCCGGCTCACCAGCTACCCCCGCGACCTGGCGTCCACCGTCATCGAGGAGGTCCGATGAGTTTCCATGAGCGACTGACCGTCAACGGCGCCGAGCTGGTGGTCGAGGCGTTCGGCCCGCAGGACGGGCCGGCGATGATCGTGCACCACGGCGCGCCGGGGCTCGGCTCCCGGTCCGAGCCGAAGCGGTCGTTCGGCCCGTTCGCCGACACGTTCCGGGTCATCGTCTTCGACGCCCGCGGCTCCGGCGAGTCCAGCGACCACGAGCCGTTCACCCACGCGCAGTGGGTCGCCGACGTGGACGCGATCCGCGCGTACTTCGGCCACGAGCGGATCGTCATGGCCGGCGGGTCGTACGGCGGGTTCATCGCGCTGGAGTACGCCGTCGCCCACCCCGACCGGGTCTCGGCGCTCGTCCTGCGGGACACCGCGGCCGACCGGGCGCACGACCACCTCGCCGTCGAACGGGCGAGGTCCACCGACCGGACCGTCATTCCACAGTGGGCGATCGACCGGATCGGTACCGGCCGGTTCGAGAGCGACGAGCAGCTCCGCGAGTACTGGAAGGCGATCCTGCCGCTCTACGACCACCAGCACGACCCGGCGAAGGACGCCGCCCGGCTGGCCTCGACCCGGTTCCACTACCGGACGCACAACGCGGCGTTCGGGCACAACATGCCGCGGTACGACCTGAAGCCGAAGCTCCCGTCGATCACCTGCCCGACCCTGGTCACCGTCGGCCGGCACGACTGGCGCACCCCGGTGGCAGCCTCGGAGACCATCGCGGAGCTGATCCCCGACGCCCGCCTGGTCGTGTTCGAGCAGTCCGGCCACTCCCCCCAGCTCGAGGAGCCGGAGCTGTTCCAGCGGACCGTCCGGGACTTCCTGGCCGAGGCCGGGGTCGCGTGATGGCGCTGCTGGAGGTCGAGGACCTGCGGGTCAGCTTCCCCGGGCCGGGCGGCGCGCCGGTACGGGCGGTCAACGGTGTGTCCCTCGCCCTGGAGCCCGGGCAGACGCTGGCCATCCTCGGCGAGTCCGGCTCGGGCAAGAGCGTCACCGCGCAGGCGGTCATGGGCATTCTCGACGCGCCCCCGGCACGGGTCAGCGGATCGGTGCGGCTGCGCGGCCGGGAACTGCTGACGCTGCCGCCGAAGCAGCGCGACAAGGTCAGCGGCGAGGAGATCGGCATGGTCTTCCAGGACGCCATGGCCGCGCTGAACCCGGTCTACACGGTCGGTGAGCAGCTCGGCGAGCTGCTGCGGGTCCGGCGTGGACTGTCGCGTTCGGACGCCCGGCGGCGCGCGGTCGAGCTGGTCGACCGGGTGCGCATCCCGGCCGCCAAGGACCGGGTGCGCGACTACCCGCACCAGTTCTCCGGCGGGATGCGGCAGCGCATCATGATCGCGCTGGCCATCGCGCTCGAACCGGCCGTGCTGATCGCCGACGAGCCGACGACCGCGCTGGACGTCACCGTGCAGGCCCAGGTGATGGGGCTGATCGCCGAGATCCAGCGGGACAGCGGGATGGCCCTGCTGCTCATCACGCACGACCTGGGCGTGGTCGCCGAGGTCGCCGACGACGTGGCGGTGATGTACGCCGGCCGGCTCGTCGAGCGGGCCACCGTGGAGCAGGTCTTCGCCGGCCCGGCCCACCCGTACACCGAGGGGCTGCTCGCCTCGATGCCCCGGGTCGACCGGCGCGACGAGGAGCTGTACGCGATCCCCGGCGCACCGCCGAACCCGGCGCGGCTGCCGGCCGGCTGCCCGTTCCATCTGCGCTGCCCGCGCGCCGACGACATCTGCCGGACCACGCTGCCGCCCCTGTCGCCGCTGCCGCACGGCCGGGCCAGCGCCTGCCACCACAGGGAGGAGCTGCTGCATGTCAGCCACCGATGACCCGGTGCTCCGGGTCGACAACCTGGTCCGGCACTTCCCGGTGAAGGGCCGGCTGCCGTTCACCTCCGGCGGCGTGGTCAAGGCCGTCGACGGGGTGTCCTTCGAACTGCGGCGCGGCGAGACCCTCGGGGTCGTCGGCGAGTCCGGCTGCGGCAAGAGCACGCTCGCCCGGATGCTGGTCGGGCTGGACCGGCCGACGTCCGGGGAGGTGCGCTTCGGCGACGCCGTCGTGCACACCGCGCGGGGTCGCCGGCTGCGGGAGCTGCGCCGGCGGATCCAGATCGTGCTCCAGGACCCGTACACCTCGCTGAACCCGCGGCGCACCGTGCGTGACATCCTGCTCCAGCCGTTCGAGATCCACCCGGACGTGGTGGACCGCCGGCGCCGGCTCGACCGGGTCAACGAGCTGCTCGACCTGGTCGGTCTCGACCCGTCGCTGCACCTCGACCGCTATCCGCACCAGTTCTCCGGCGGTCAGCGGCAGCGCATCGGCATCGCCCGGGCGCTCGCCCTGCGGCCCGACGTCATCATCTGCGACGAGCCGGTCTCCGCGCTCGACGTGTCGGTCCAGGCCCAGGTGGTCAACCTGCTGGAGCGACTGCAACGCGAGCTCGGGGTGGCGTACGTCTTCATCGCCCACGACCTGTCGGTGGTCCGGCACATCTCGGACCGGGTGGCGGTGATGTACCTCGGCAAGCTCGTCGAGAACGGACCCGAGGCGCCGCTGTACGACGCGCCGCAGCACCCCTACACCAAGGCGCTGCTGTCGGCGGTCCCGGTACCGGAGCCCGTCGGGCGGGCCGAGCGGCAGCGGATCCTGCTCGCCGGCGACCCGCCGAGCCCCGTCGACCCGCCGTCCGGCTGCCGGTTCCGGACCCGCTGCTGGCAGGCGTCCGAGACCTGCGCCCACGTCGAGCCGCTGCTGACCGGCGGCGGGCACTCGGTCGCCTGCCACTACCCGCTGCCCGCCGCATAAGGAGAATGTGCTGTGCTGCAAGAACCCGCCACCCGGTACCAGGGCCACAAGTCCTACTCGTACCTCGAGCCGCACGTCGACTACCGTGACTTCGACCTGGCTGCGGAGGTCGGCCGCGTACCCGAACACGACCTCGGGCTCGCCGACGCGCAGCGGCAGCGGGTGGCCCGGCTCCTCGCCGAGCACATCGCGATCTCGCTGCACGAGCACCCCGTGGTCCTGCCCGCCGACGTGCGGCAGCTGCGCGCCTACAACCGCACCGCGCGCCAGCGGACCGGGTACGAGGGTCTCGCCCGCTCCGGCCTGACCGCGGTCTTCGACAACTTCATGGCCGGTGCCTCCTGCGTGACCAGCGAGAACGGCTGGAAGTGGAACGACCTCATCTACGCGCTCGGGATGCGGATGAGCGACCTCTACAAGCAGGACCACGTGCGGCTCGCCACGTCCGTCGACGACATCCGGGCCGCCAAGGGCGACGGCCGGCTCGCCCTGGTCGCCGGGCTGGAGTGCAGCAGCCCGATCGAGAACGAGCTGGACCGCATCGACATCCTGTACGGCTTCGGCGTGCGTCAGCTCGGCATCGCGTACAGCCAGGCGAACATGCTCGGCGGCGGGCTCTCCGAGCCGCGCGACGGCGGGCTGACCCACTTCGGCCGCCGCGCCGTCGACCGGATGAACAAGCTCGGCATCGCCATCGACGTCTCGCACAGCGGCGACCAGACCTGCCTGGACGTGATCGAGGCGAGCCGGGTGCCGGTGTTCATCACCCACGCCGGCGCACGCTCGGTGTGGGACACCGCGCGGATGAAGCCGGACGAGGTGATCCGCGCCTGCGCCGAGCGGGGCGGCGTGATCGGCATCGAGGCGGCGCCGCACACCACGCTGTCGGAGCAGCACCCGGAGCACTCGATCGAGTCGGTGATGGACCACTTCACGTACTGCGTCGACCTGGTCGGCATCGACCATGTCACGTTCGGGCCGGACACGATGTTCGGCGACCACGTCGGGGTGCACAACACGTACGCGGGCAACTACGCCCACGACAGCGGCAAGAAGCCGGCGCACCCCCGGGTGGAGTACGTCTCCGGCCTGGAGAACCCGGGCGAGGCGTTCGGCAACATCGTCGGCTGGCTCGTCAAACACGACTATTCGGACGACGAGATCGCCAAGGTCATCGGTGGGAACACCCTGCGCGTGCTCGAACAGGTCTGGTAGGGACCGGCGCTACTACACTGCGTACGGCGGAGAGGTGGGACTGAATGGCTCGGCGCGAAACCGCGCTCCAGGCCGCGCAGATGCAGCTGCGCGAGTTGATCGGCAGCGAGTTCCTGAGCGGTGACAAGCTACCCAACGAACGGGAGCTCGCGGACCGGTTGGCGGTCAGCCGCGCCACCGTGCGCGAGGTGCTCGGCCAGCTCGCCGCCGAGGGCCTCCTGACCCGTTCCTGGGGTGTCGGCACGTTCGTCCGGGACCCGGCGGAGCGGGTCCCGGTGTCGATCAGCGACGTTACCGCGCTGCGCGACCGCATCACCGCCTCGGGCCACAGCCCGGCCCTCCAGGACGCGTCGGTGAGCCGCACCGCCTGCCCGGACGACTGCGCCAAGGTGCTCGGGCTGACGCCCGGCGACCAGGTGTGGCGCGTCGACCGCCTCTTCGCCGTCGACGGGGTGGCCGCGGCCTGGATCCGCGACCACCTCCCGCTCACCGTCGGCGGCCGGGACCTCGACCCGTCGGGCCTGCTCAGCATCGACCACGACATGTTCGAGTTCCTGGCCGGCGCCACCGGCATGCCGGTCCGCCGCGCCGAGATCGACTTCGCCGCGGTCCTGGCCGACGAGGAGGCCGTCGGCCGCCTCGGTGTGCCGCTCGGGCACCCGCTGGTGAGCGCCACCCAGATCGGCTACACGGCCGAGGAGCTGGCCCTCTTCCACGGCCACATCACGGTGCGCACCGACGTCCTGACGCTGCGGATCACCCGCTCCGGCTGACCGCCGCGCGGGCCCGCCGGCCCGCCGCCATCGACGAGCGGCCGGGTTCAGCCGATACAGACGATGTTGCCGGCCCGGTTCCGGCCGCAGAATCCGCGCATGAACTCCTGGTTGACGACCGTCGGGCTGCCGGTCGCGCTCGGCATCGTGATGCTCGGTCTGGGGCTCGGCCTCACGGTCCAGGACTTCCGCCGCGTGCTGGCGTATCCGAAACTCGTCGTCATCGCGCTCGGCTGCCAGGTCGTGCTGCTCCCGGCGGCCTGCTTCGCGCTGGTGCTCGCCTTCGATCTGCAGCCCGAGCTGGCCGTCGGCATGATGCTGCTCGCGGCGTCGCCCGGCGGCACCACCGCCAACCTCTACAGCCACCTCTTCGGCGGTCACGTGGCGATCAACGTGACGCTCACCGCGGTCAACTCCGTGCTCGCGGCGGTCACCCTGCCGGTGGTCGTGAACCTCTCGGCGGAGCACTTCCTCGGCGACGCCGCGTCGCTCGGCCTGCAGTTCGACAAGGTCATCCAGGTCTTCGCGATCGTCCTGGTGCCGGTGTCGGTCGGCATGGCGCTCCGGGCGCGCTTCCCGGACCTGGCCACGCGGCTGACCGGTCCGGTCAAGCTCGTGTCGGTGGTCGTCCTCCTGGCCGTCATCAGCGGCGCCGTCGTCAAGGAGCGCGACAACATCACCGACTACTTCGTCGCGGTGGGCGCCATCGTCCTGATCTTCAACGTGCTGAGTCTCCTGGTCGGGTACGGTGTCCCGCGACTCGCCGGCGTCGGCAGGCCCGAGGCGATCGCCGCCGGCATGGAGATCGGCATCCACAACAGCACCCTGGCGATCGCCGTCGCGATCGGCCCGTCGCTGCTGAACAACACCCGCATGGCGATCCCGGCCGCGGTCTACGGCATCGCCATGTTCTTCACCGCCGCCGCCTTCGGCTACCTGGTCACCCGGCGGCGGGCGGCCACCGGACCCGAGCTCGACCTCGACCCGACCGGGTAGTGCCGCGGCTCGCTCGAAGCCTCCTGGTCGGTCATGACCGTTCCGACGTCAGCACCGAGCGCACCGCGCCGGCGTCCGGCAGGGCCAGGCAGGCAGGCAGTCGCTCGGCCAGGTCGGCCAGGTCGATCTCGCGGAGGCGGGCCTTGACCGCCGGCAGGGCTGCGGGCGAGACCGAGAGCTCCGTGACGCCGAGCGCGGCGAGCACCGGCCCGGCGAGCGGGTCCGCCGCGGCCTCCCCGCACACCCCGACCCGGAACCGCCCCGCGCCGGCGCGGCACACCGCCTCGACGAGCCGGAGCACGCCGGGGTCGAGTGCGTCGCCCAGCGCACTCAGCCCGGCGTGGCCGCGTTCGGCGGCCAGGGTGTACTGGGTGAGGTCGTTCGTGCCGATGCTGACGAAGTCGACGAGCCCGGCGAACGCCGCTGCCTTGAGCGCCGCTGCCGGCACCTCGACCATCACGCCGAGTTCAAGGCCCGGCGGGCGTACCCCGCCCGTCTCGGCCCGCAGCACGTCGGCGAGGAGCACGTGGACCTGCTGCAGCTCGCCGGGGGTGCTCACCATGGGCACCATGATCCCGAGAGGGTGCTCGCGGGCGACGCGCACGAGCGCGGTGAGCTGATCGCGCAGCAGCTGTGGCGCGGCGAGGGTCAGACGCACGCCGCGCACGCCGAGGAAGGGGTTCGCCTCCGGAGTGGTGCGGAGGTACGGCAGGGGTTTGTCGCCGCCGACGTCGAGGGTGCGGAAGGTCACCCGCAGCCCGGGCAGGGCCTCGGCGATCGCGCGGTAGAGCTGTTCCTGCTCGTCCACGTCGGGCGCGGCGGCCCGGTCGAGGAAGAGGAACTCCGTACGCACCAGGCCGGCGCCCTCGGCGCCGAGCCGGGCGGCGTCGAGCGCGTCCTGCACGGAGCCGAGATTCGCCTCGACGTGCACGCGCCGGCCGTCGCGCGTGACGGCGGGCTCGCCGGCCCGGGCCTGCTCGGCGGCAGCACGTTCGCCCTGCTCAGCGGCGGTGGCACGGTAGCGGCCGAGCACGTCGTCCGGGGGGTCGACGAGCAGCAGGCCGGTCGTACCGTCGACGATGAGCGCGGTGGCCTCGGGCAGTTGCAGCACGTCGTCGCCGGCTCCGGCGACCGCGGGGATGCCGCGCGAGCGGGCCAGGATCGCCGCGTGTGAGGTCGCGCTGCCCTGCGCGAGCACGATCGCCGTGACGTGCTCGCGGCTCAGGCCCGCTGCCTGGGCCGGGGTCAGGTCGCGCACCACGAGCACGCCTTCCCCGCTCGGCCCACCGGCACCGCCGCCGGTGAGCTCGGCGAGCACCTGGTCGCCGACGGCGCGTACGTCCTGCCCACGCTCGCGCAGGTAGGGGTCGGCGAGCGCGGCGAATGCCTGCTCGGCGGCGGCGACCGCCCGGGACCAGCCGGCCTCGGCGCTCTGCCCCGCGCGGATCGCGGTCTCGGCGGGGCCGGTGAGCCCGGGGTCGTCCAGGATCGCCTCGTGCGCGGTGAAGATCGCCGCCTCCGCGGCGCCGAGCTCGGCCCGCGTGCTCGCCGCGAGTCCGGCGAGGGTGCGGCGTACCACCTCGCGTGCGTCGTGCAGGCGTCGCAGCTCGACGTCGGCATCAGGCGGCCCGCCGTCTCCGGTGCCGTTGCGGGGTGCGGGCCCGGCGCGCCAGAAGCGTGCCGGGCCGATGCCGATGCCCGGCGAGACCGCCTGTGGGCCAGGGCCGTTCGACAAGCCGTTCACCCGGCCGTTCGTCGCAACGGGACCCGGCGCCGCGGTGAGCAGGTCGTCGTCCCCGAAACCGCTGCGCGCCAGGGTGACCACCGCGTCGAGCGCCTGCCGCGCCGCGGGGCCGGTCGCCTCGACCTGCAGGCGGTGCCCGCGCTGGACGCCGAGGGTGGCCAGTTGCGTCGGGCTCGTCGCCGCGGCTGGGCCGGCGCCGGTCGTGAGGTTGCGCAGGCTCAGCTGCGCGTTGTGCTCGCGCACGAGCGCGACGAGCCGGGCGACCGGTCGGGCGTGCAGGCCGTGCGGGTTCTCCACCGTGATCTCCGCGCGGGCCACCGGCTCGGCGGGCAGCGCACCCGAGCCGGTGGCGGCGCCCAG
>NZ_JBEXCY010000170.1:0-24891 GCF_040605515.1 Dactylosporangium sp. NPDC005572
CCCGCGCGGGCGGGCGGCAGCAGCGCGAACACCACCGTCGCCGCCGCGGCGAGCACGGCGGTCTGGGCCAGCCCGAGCGCGGGCCGCCCGGCCGCCACGACCAGCCCGGCGACGGCCGGGCCGGCGATGAACCCGACCTCCAGCAGCGCGCTCTCGAACCGGTACGCGGCGCGCAGTTGCCGCTCGTCACCGGCCAGCATCCGCACCCACACCCCGCGCATGACGGCCGCCACGGGAGGCCGCGCCGCCCCGCCGACCCCCGCCAGGACCAGCACCATGCCCAGCGGCGCTCCCGGGACCGCGACGAGGGTGAGCAGCGCCGCCGCGTGCAGCCCGGCGGTGCCGAGCAGCACCGTGAACGGCCCGATCCGGTCGGCGACCCGCCCGGTGAGCGGCCCGCCGACGGCCGTGCCGACCGCGAACGCCCCGGCGGCGAGTCCCGCGGCCCCGAACGACCCGCGCGCGTCGGTCACGAACAGCACGAGCGCGAGCGCGACGGCCCCACCGGCGAGCCGGCTGAGGAGGTTGGCACCGGCGAGCCCGGCCGCATAGGGCCGTCGGATGAAGATCACCCAGGAGTTGTACTGCGGGCATCGCGCGGGGTCGACCGCATTACACCGTCACCGGTGTCCTGCGTCACCGCCGGTCCGGGCGGGAGGGCTGTCCTCCCGCCCGGACCGTGCGGGTCAGTAGCGGTAGTGCTCGGGCTTGTACGGGCCGGCGACGTCCACGCCGATGTACTCGGCCTGCTCCTTCGTCAGCTCGGTGAGGTTGACGCCGAGCGCGTCGAGGTGCAGCGCGGCGACCTTCTCGTCGAGGTGCTTCGGGAGGCGGTAGACCTGCCGCTCGTACGCGTCGGGCTTCGTGAACAGCTCGATCTGGGCGATCGTCTGGTTCGTGAACGAGTTCGACATGACGAAGCTCGGGTGGCCCGTGGCGTTGCCGAGGTTGAGCAGCCGGCCCTCGGACAGCACGATGATCGAGTGGCCGTCGGGGAACGTCCACTCGTGGACCTGCGGCTTGATCTCGGACTTCACCACGCCGGGCAGCTTCGCCAGGCCGGCCATGTCGATCTCGTTGTCGAAGTGGCCGACGTTGCCGACGATCGCCTGGTGCTTGAGCCGGGCCAGCTGGGCGGCGCTGATGATGCCCATGTTGCCGGTGGCGGTGATGACCAGGTCGGCCTGCTCGACGACGTCGTCGAGGCGCACGACCGGCAGGCCGTGCATGGCCGCCTGCAGCGCGCAGATCGGGTCGATCTCGGTGACCACGACCCGGGCGCCCTGGCCGCGCAGCGCCTCGGCGGCGCCCTTGCCGACGTCGCCGTAGCCGCAGACGACGGCGAGCTTCCCGGCGAGCATCACGTCGGTGGCCCGGTTGATGCCGTCGAGCAGCGAGTGGCGGATGCCGTAGGTGTTGTCGAACTTCGACTTCGTCACCGAGTCGTTGACGTTGATCGCCGGGAACAGCAGCTCGCCGGTCTCGGCCAGCTTGTACAGCCGCTTGACGCCGTTCGTGGTCTCCTCGGTGACGCCGCGGATGCCGGCGGCGATGCGGGTGAACCGCTGCGGGTCGCGGGCGAGGCTCGCGCGCAGCGTGTCGAGGATGATCGCGTACTCCTCGGGGTCGCCGTCCTGGGCGGCCGGGACCTGCCCGGCGGCCTCGAACTCGACACCCTTGTGGACCAGCAGGGTCGCGTCGCCGCCGTCGTCGACGATCATGTTCGGGCCGAGCCCGCCGGCGAACTGGAACAGCTGGTCGGTGGCCCACCAGTACTCGTGCAGGGTCTCGCCCTTCCAGGCGAACACCGGCGTGCCGGTCGGCGCCTCGACGGTGCCGTCCCGGCCGACGACGACCGCGGCGGCCGCCTCGTCCTGGGTGGAGAAGATGTTGCAGGACACCCACCGCACCTCGGCGCCGAGCGCGACGAGGGTCTCGATGAGCACCGCGGTCTGCACCGTCATGTGCAGCGAGCCGGCGATGCGCGCGCCGCGCAGCGGCTGGGCCGCCGCGAACTCGCGGCGGGTCGCCATGAGGCCGGGCATCTCGTGCTCGGCGAGGCGGATCTGGGTGCGGCCGGCGGCCGCGAGCGACAGCTCGGCAACGGCGAACTCGACGCCGTCGCGGGTCTGCAGGGCGGTCTTGTCCCTGGTGTCGTCGCTGGTTTCGGACATGCCTGAGGTCACCTCCCGGTGACAGGAGGCGCCCTTGACATCAAGGTGTAGGTCATCCGGCCGAGCGTGGCGGCCCCACCCGGGGGTGGGCCGTCGCAGCGCCTCTCGACCGCGACCGCGGCACTGGTTCGGTGCCGCGTTGTGGACGGTACCCTCCGCTCAGCGCTCGGGCAAGCCGTCCGTGAGTGTCCGGTATGCGGCGCGTAGCACATCGGTGACGTCGAATCGGCCGACCGTGAGCGGCAGCGGGTCGAGCCGGTCGAGCAGGGCGTCGGGCCGCTGGACGGTGCCGGGGACGGGCGGATCGGGTGCCGTGAGCCGCGGACCCGCGGTCCAGAAGCCCGCGGTCGCCGGCACCTCGGCGGTGGCCCGCTGCGGCGGCGGTGCCGTGCGGTGCTCCCGGAGGCGGTCGAGCAGCTCCTCGCGGCCGCGGCCGCGCCAGGCGAGCAGCCCGAACGGGTCGGCGTCGAAGGACTCGGCGAGGACGTAGCAGGCGGCGGCGAGGTGCCGGCACGGCTTCTGCCAGCCGGGGCAGGAGCAGTCCAGGACGATGTCGGCGAGGGTCTGCGGAAACAGCGACAGGCCGAACCCGGCGAGGAGCTCGTCGAGGTCGTCCGGCAGCTGCCCGGCGAGGAGCTTCGCGACGTGGAACGCCTCGCGGGCCAGGGCCCGTTCGACGCGCGCCCAGTCGGCCTCGGAGAAGGCGCGGACGCCGACGCGGGCGCGGTACGTCTCGCCGTCCTCGTCGACGACCAGGGCCGTCACGATGCTCGTGGAGATGGTGACGGAGCGTACGTGACCCGCCCGGGCGTACCGGCGGCCCTGCTGAAATGTCGTACCCATCCGCAAGGATTCGAGCATGGTCAGGAACTGGTGGGACCAGGCGCTGCTACGCATCGGTCGCCTCCGGGGACAGGGCGACCAGGTCGCGCAGGTCGTCGGTGGACAGGCCGGTGAGCCAGCCCTCGCCGGCACCGACGGCGACCCCGGCGAGGGTGCGCTTGCGGGCCATGATGTGCTCGACGCGCTCCTCGACGGTGCCGATGCAGACGAAGGTGTGCACCTGCACGTCGCGGCGCTGGCCGATGCGGAAGGCCCGGTCGGTGGCCTGCTGCTCGGCGGCCGGGTTCCACCAGCGGTCGACGTGCACGACGTGGTTGGCGGCGGTCAGGTTGAGGCCGGTGCCGCCCGCCTTGAGCGACAGCAGCAGCACGCCGGGGCCGTCGCCGTGCTGGAAGCGTTCGACCATCGCGTCGCGGGCGCCCTTCGGGGTCCCCCCGTGCAGGAACGCGGCGTCGGTGCCGAGCCGCTCGGTGAGGTAGGGCGTGAGCAGGTGGCCGAACCGGGCGAACTGCGTGAAGACCAGCGCGCGGTCGCCGGCGTCGCGGGCCGCGGTGAGGATCTCCTCCAGCCGGGCCAGCTTCCCCGACCGCCCGGCCAGGGCCGTGCCGTCGCCCATGAGGTGCGCGGGGTGGTTGCACACCTGCTTGAGCTTGGTCATCGCGGCCAGCACCAGGCCCTTGCGGCGGGGCCCGGCGCGGCCCTCCCGCAGCCGCGTGAAGAGCTCGTCGACGACGGCGCGGTAGAGGCTGGCCTGCTCCGGGGTGAGGGTGCACCACTGCTTGCGGTCGAAGCGCTCCGGCAGGTCGGCGATGACGGCCCGGTCGGTCTTGACCCGCCGCAGCAGGAACGGGCGGGTGGCGCGGCGCAGCCGGGCGGCGGCGCCGGCGTCGCTCCACCGTTCGACGGGCACCGAGTAGCGGGCCCGGAACGTGCCGGCCGGGCCGAGGATGCCCGGGTTGAGGAAGTCGGCGATCGACCACAGCTCGGTGAGCCGGTTCTCGACGGGGGTGCCGGTGAGGGCGACCCGGTGCCGGGCCGGGATCCGGCGCACGGCGCGGGCGGTGACGCCGGTGGCGTTCTTGACGTGCTGGGCCTCGTCGAGCACGACCCGGTCCCAGGCGGTCGCGGCGAGCAGGTCGGCGTCGCGGGTCGCCACCTGGTAGGTGGTGAGGACCAGGTCGGCGCCGGTGTCCTCGGCCCGGCCGAGGGCCCGTTCGCTGCCGTGGTGGACCGCGACCTTCAGGCCGGGGGTGAAGCGTTCGATCTCGCGGCGCCAGTTGCCGAGCACCGACAGCGGGCAGACGACGAGCGTCGGCGGGCGGGCGCCCTGCGCGCGGGTGTGCGCCTCGAGGGCGAGCACCTGCACGGTCTTGCCGAGGCCCATGTCGTCGGCGAGGAGCGCGCCGACGCCGACCCGGTCGAGGAAGGCGAGCCAGGAGAAGCCGCGCCGCTGGTAGTGGCGCAGGGTGCCCGCGAAGCCGGCCGGCGGGTCGAGCAGCTCGAGGCGGTCGGGGACGCGGCCGGTGAGCAGGTCGGCGAGCCAGCCGGTGCCGTCGACGCCGGTGACCGGCAGCGGCAGGTCGCCGTCGGGGACGAGCCGGGTGAGCCGCATGGCCTCGCCGGCGCTCATCTCGCCCTCGCCGCCGCGCTCCAGGAACGCCAGCCCGGCCCGCAGCCGGTCAGGGTCGAGGTGGACCCAGCGGCCGCGCAGCCGCACCAGCGGCACCTTGGCGGTCGCGAGGGCCTTGAGGTCGGCCTCGCTGAGGAACCGGTCGCCGAGCGCGAGCCCCCACCGGAACCGCACGACGGCGGCCCGGTCGGTGGTGACGTCCTTGAGCACCGGAGCGGCCGGCTGCCGGGTGTGCACGGTGAGGGTGAGGCCGAGGTCCTGGCGGCGCTGCCACCGGGCGGGCAGCAGCACCCCGAAGCCGGCCTCCTCCAGCAGCGTCGCATGCGTGAGGAACCGGTAGGCGCCGGCGGTGTCGAGCTCGACCCCGGCCGGCCGCCTGGCCCGCAACGCGTCGTCGAGCTCGGGCCACAGCCGGCTGGCCCGCCCGAGCCCGGCGAGCAGCACGTCCTGCGGGTAGTCGACCCACTTGAACAACGGCGACGCCTTGTCCGTCCACACCCGCTCGGCGGGCACGACGAGGCTCGGCTCCTCGGCCGGCTGCAGGAGAAACTCGACGTACCACGGCGCCACCCCACCGTCGCCCCCGCCGCCCTGCTCGTCGCCTGCGTCCTCTGCGTCGTCGGTGTCGGTGTCGGGCAGCTCCAGCTCCTCACCGAGGCGCGACAGCCGGAAGCAGACCCGCACGGCCGCGGGCCGCCCACTGTCCACCCAGGCACCGACCAGTTCCCGCACCCGCGCGACGTCCGCGGTCTCCGCCAGCACCCGCCCACCACCGTGTCCGTGTAGTACGGGGGCGTCGTTGCCGGAGGGCGTCGTGGCCGTGCCAGGCGTGGGCGTGGCCAGGGTGGCCGGCGCGACCACGGCACCGCCTTCTTGCTCGGCGTCGGCCTGCTGCGCTGTGCCGGCTTCTGCTGTGCCGGCTTCTTGTGGGCCTGCTTGTGGGCGGTGTTCTTCCGGGGCGGCGCGGCCGTCGGGCACGGTGCTGCGCGCAGGCGTGGTGCCGGCTCCGAGGGGGCGGATGGAGGCGCCTTCGGTGAGGCTGGGGCGGAGCGGGATCGCGCCGGTGATCGGGACGTTGTCCGTCGCGGCTGGGTGGAGCACGGTGTCGTCGGCGCTGACGTCGGTGGGTTGCGTCGTGGGGCGGCGCAAGTCTTCGGCAGCGCGGACGTCGGCGGTGCGGACGTCGGTGGGTTGTGCGGCGCGGAGCCGGGCATCGGTGGTGGTGAGTGCGGTGAGCCAGGAGCGGACGGCGCTGTCGGTGCGGACCGCTCCGGGGGCGAGCAGCGGCCGGCCGGCGAGCCGGCGCCGGACCCGGGCGTCGACCTCCGCCTCGACCGTCGCGCGCGTCGCGGCCACGGCCCGCTCACCGCCGTGCCCGGCCACCGCGCTGTTGCGCTCGGCGGACGCGCCGTCGTAGCCGGCCACCGCGCCGTCGCGGTTGGCGGGTGTGCGGTCGCGGCTGGTCACCGTGCTCTCGTCGTCGGTGGGCGGGCCGTCGTGCCCGGCCGCCGGGCCGTCGCGGTCGGTGGGCGTGGCGGCGGCGATGGCCGGTGTGCCGGCCTTCGGTGGGGCTGCCGGGGCCGGGGCGGCTGCGGTGTGTGCGGGGTCGGTGGCGCAGGCGATGCCGGGCATGGCGCGCCAGAGGGACTCGAAGCGGGCTGCGTCGGCGTCCCACAGGACGGGGTGCCAGGCGGCGGTCGGGCCGGGGAGGAGGACGGGGACCACGCGGCCGCGGCGGACGAGGTCGGCGGCGTACCGGACGACGTCGGCCAGCCATCCCACCGACGAGCCGCGGTGCGGGGCGGTGGCCGGGTCGCGCTCGGCGAGGGTGTCGAGCAGCGCCTCCAGGTCGGTGCCGGGGGCGAGGGTGACGGTGGGGACGGTCCAGGGCAGGAGGCGTACCGGGGCGGTGGTGGCCGTCCGACCGCGCGGCGGGTGGGCGCCGGCGAGCTCGGGGGAGGGGAGGGGCCGGGAGGCGGCCGACGGCAGGTACAGGTCGGCGGTGCCGAGGTCGCCGGGCACGGGCGGCACGACCGCGTACGGGTGCGGCGTCGCCCGTCGGCCCCGCCGTGCCGCAGCATCGGCCGGCGGTGTGGTCTCGGCCCAGCAGGCGAGTCTTCCGTCGCGGCCGACCAGCCCGTGGACGACGATCACCGGACCGACCCTACCCGCATCGTCACCCCGGCCAGTGTGACCAGGTCGTCCCGCTGCCGGTCCGTGTTGCCGTTCCTGACAACCGCACGCCGGTCGGCAGCCCCGAGGTCGCTCCCCGGGCGCCGGACGTCCGGCGGCACCGGCCCGCGATTGCAGCCCCTGCATGATCACGGACGTTTGTAGTCGCGGACGAACCAGGAACGTCCGTGATCATGCAGGGGCTGCCCGCGGTGGAGCGGATCGGGAGCGGCGCCGTCGGGCGTCCTACGGCAGGAACCTAGCTTCCTAGGATGCCTTACGGGACGTGGCTGACGCCACGCCTGAAAAAGCCCTGTCTGCGACAGGGCAGGGCGGTTCGGTCAGGACGAGATGCTCAGGAGTTCCTCGATGACCTGTGTCCAGAGCGGGCGGGGTGGGAACTGGTGGCCCATGCCCTCCAGGGGGACCAGGCGGGCGCCGGGGATGGCGGCGGCCAGGGCCTCGCCGTGCGGGTACGGGAACAGCGGGTCCGCGGTGCCGTGCAGGACCAGAGCCGGCGCCTTGATCTGGGTCAGGTCGCCGGTGAACGGGGTGTCGTCGCCGAGCAGCCAGTGGTTGGTGTGGCTGGCGGCCAGGTCGCGTGAGCGGTCGACGACGCGGGTCGCCACCGTGCGGATGGCCGGGGTGTCCTGGGGGATGTCGCCGCCGAACAGGGCCTCGTCGGCGACCAGGCGGGCGATGGCCTCGGCGCGGTTCGTCCAGTCGGGTGGCGGCTGGGGGTCGGCGAACGTCGCGGCGATCCTCGGGGCCGGGGGCGGGAGGTCGCCGGCGGGCACGATCGGGCTGGTGGCGATCAGTGTCACGGAGGCGACCTGTGCGGGGTGTTCGGCGGCGATGCGCTGGGCGATGCCGCCGCCCATCGAGACGCCCACCAGGTGTACCGGGGAAGGGGAGCAGGCGGCGGCGACGGCCAGGGCGTCGGTGCACAGGTCCAGGCTCTGGTAGCCGGGGGCTCCCGCGGGATATGTGGTGGACTCGCCGGTGTCGCGGTGGTCGTAGCGGATGACGAGGCGGCCGCCGGCGGCGAGGCGGTCGCAGAACTCGGGTTCCCACCAGTCCATGGACGCGGTCGCGCCGCTGATGAGCAGGATCGGGGGTGCGGTGAGCGGGCCGTGGGTGGCGACGCTGAGGGACACGCCGGTGGTGGGCGAGACATGCATGCCCACCACCGTACGGGTGGGGGTCAGACCTTGCCGAAGATGGCGGTCAGGAGGACCTCGTTGATGTCGAACGCGGTCTTGGAGGTGTAGAGGGTGCCGCCGCTGGCGCGGGAGATCTCCTGGAGGGCGGAGAAGTCGGCGTCGTTGCCGTAGCCGACGGTGACGACGGGGACCTTCTTGTCGCTGCCGGCGTTGGCCTGGAGCTTGGTGCGCAGGGCGTCGAGGGTGAGGCCGCCGGTGCTGTCGTCGTTCTTGCCGTCGGTCATGAGCACGACGAGGTTGGTGGCGCCGGGCTTGTAGGCCTCGACGACGGCCTGCTGGGCGGCGGCGGCGGTGTCGTAGAGGCCGGTGTCGCCGATCGGGGTGAGCTTGTCGATGGCGGCGACCATCTGGTCGCGGCGGGGTTTGCCGGCGACCTGGTCGGCGATGCGGCCGATGGGGATGAGTTGCTTGTAGTCCTGGACGCCGTTCTGTTTGGTGGAGAAGACCCACAGGCCGGCGTCGACCTCGCCGTCGAAGAGCTGGACGGCGCCGCGGGCGGCTTCCTTGGCCAGTTGCATGCGGGTCTTACCGGTGCCGGGGACCTGTTCGGCCATGGAGCCGGAGACGTCGAGGACGAGCAGGACGTTGGTGGGGCGGGTGAGGGCGGTCCAGGAGTCCATGGACTGCTTGACGGACTCGGGGAGCAGCACAGCCCGGGGGACCGTCTTGATTTTGGCGCTGAAGGCGGCGTTGCCGGTGAGGGCGGCGCCGGGGGCGCGGTTGGGGTCGCGGAAGCCGGCGTCGAGGAAGACCTTGCGGCCGTCGGGGCCGCGCAGGTAGGCGAGGAAGGCTTTAGCGGCGTCCTGTTTGTCCTTCTGGGCCCAGGGGGCTTCGAGGACGAGGTAGGGGTTGTCGGCGTCGGCGCTGCCGTTGGAGGGGTAGACGGCGACGAGCGGGACCTTGGGGTTGGCCTTGTTGTAGGTCAGGACGTCCTGTTCGAGGGCGGGGAACGCGGAGACGTACTGCAGGGCGGTGCCCTGCTTGTCGGCCTGGCTGAGGCCGTCGAGCAGCTGGGCGGTGGTGTTGGTGTAGACGGCGCGTTCCTGCTTGAGCTTGGCGAGGGTGGCCTGTTCCTCGGGGGTGACTTCGCCGTCGTCGTTGCCGTCGAGGATGGCCATGAGGGCGAGGAGTCCGCTGGTGGACTGCAGCGGGTCGGTCATGCCGAACTTGAAGGCGCCCCAGTCGGGTTTCTGGAACTTCGACCAGCCGGCGGGGTCGGCGGCGATGGTGTTGATGAGCTCCTGCCAGGACAGTTCGCCGTCGGGCCAGCCGAGGGCCTCGGCCATGGGTTTGGGCATGGCGAGGACGGAGGGGGTGCGGGCGAGGCTGGGCTGCAGGTCGGGCATCATGCGTTCGGCGATGGCGGCGGTGGAGGCGCGCCGGACCCAGGCGGTGGAGTCGGGGACCCAGACGTCGGGTGGGGTTCCGGTCTTGTTGTCCCATTCGGTGCCGAGGGCCTGGGCCATGACGGCGGTTTCGCGGCCGGTGACGGCGACGTGGGCGCATTGGCCGGCGACGGCGGGGTCGGTGGCTTCCCATTTGGCGGCGAGGTCCTCGAGGAGCGTGGCGGTGCTCGGGGACGCGACGATGGTGGCGGTGACGTTGCCGGAGCAGGCGTTGGCGACGAGCTTGTTCCAGGCGATGAAGCCGCCGGCGCCGGCCAGCACGACGACGAGTCCGCCGATGATCCACGGCGTGAGCCGGAACCGGCGCTGAGCTGGGCTGCGGCGGTGTGACCGCACATCTGCCCGTTCGGCCGTGTAGGCCATGGGTGTGCCTCCGGGGGTGGGAAGTCGGCCCAGTGTAGGCCCTCGTCAAGCCGGGAACATTTCGGCCCGAAGTACCCTGTGACGTGTGACGATCCGTTCGATCCGGCGGCTGGGCGACCCGGTGTTGCGCACGCCGTCTGAGACTGTGACCTCGTTCGATGCCGAGCTGCGCGATCTGGTGCAGGATCTGTTGGACACGTTGACCGGTGAGGCGGGCCGGGCGGGGGTGGCGGCGCCGCAGATCGGTGTGAGCGCGCGGGTGTTCGCGTATGGGGCGAACAAGGTGGTCGGGTATGTGGTGAACCCGCGGATCGTGCACCTGGCCGGGGAGCAGGACGGTGAGGAGGGCTGCCTGTCGATTCCGGGGCTGGCGTTCCCGACGCCGCGGGCGGCGGAGGCGACGGTGGAGGGTGTGAACGAGCGTGGTGAGCCGATCCGGGTGACGGGGACGGGGTTGCTGGCGCGGGCGTTCCAGCATGAGGTCGACCATTTGGACGGCCGGCTCTACATCGACACGCTGCGGGGCGATGCCCGCCGCCAGGCGTTGCGGGCGGTGCGGGCGGCGTTCCCGCCGAGGTTCAGCAGTCCAGCACGGTGAACGCGGGGTGGGTGAGGCGCAGGAAGTCGTGGTGGGCGACCTCCCAGCCGTAGGCGCCGGTGTTGGGGAAGACCAGGATGTCACCGGCCCGTACCGTCTCGACGGGGGTGTCGCGGGCGAGGACGTCGCGGGGGTTGCATTGTTCGCCGGCGACGTCGATGCGGGCGCCGGTCACGGTGGGTCGTTCGAACGGGTACGGCCAGTTGTCGACTGGTAGGACGGTGAACGGGTGGCTGTAGTCCCAGGAGGCGGGGAGCCGGAAGTGGTGGGTGCCGCCGCGGATGACGGCGAACCAGCGGCCGTGGCTGTGTTTGACGTCGGTGACGTCGGCGGCGTACCAGCCGGCGGTGGCGGCGGCGTAGCGTCCGGGTTCGACGACGAGCTGTGACCCGGCGGGCAGCCGCAGGCCGGTCAGCGCGGTGGCGAGCGTGTCGAGGTCGAAGGTGGCGGCGCCGGTGACGTCGACGCCGAACCCTCCACCGACGTTGATGATGTTCAGTGGTACCCGGTGGGTGTCGGCGGCCCGCGCGGCCCATGCGACGGCGTCGGTGATGAACGCGGCGTGCGCGGCGGCGTCGAGGTTGTTCGACACGGCGTGCAGGTGGAACCCGACGACGTCGACGCTGTCGCACTGTGCGACGGCGGCGGCGAGCTGGGGTTCTTCGATGCCGAACTGGGTGGGTGCGCCGCTCATCCGGTGGGTGCCGGGCAGTGCGGGGTGGGTGCGGTTGACGCGGAGGCAGACCTTCGCGCCGGGTGCGACGTGGGCGATGCGGCGCAGTTCGTGGAGGCTTTCGGCGTTGACGACGGCGCCGGCCGCGGCGGCGGCCCGCAGGTCGTCGTCGGTCTTCGCGGGGCCGCTGAGCAGGGTGAACGGTGACCCGGCGGTGACGGCGGCGGTGAGTTCGGCGCCGGAGGCGGCCTCGAGGCCGTCGGCCCAGCGCAGCACGCCGCGCAGGAGGGTGTCGTTGCCGTTGGCTTTCATCGCGTAGGCGATGCGGGTCCGGGCGGGCAGGGCGGCGCGCAGCGCGGCCAGGTTGTCGCGGACGGCGGCGAGGTCGTAGAGGTAGGCGGGGCGTGGGCCGGTGCGGATGGCGTGGGCCACACGTGGGGGAAGTCGCACCACGTCGGTGTGGGACTCCGTTCTGTTTGCCGGGTTTCGGGCAGTAGGCTTCGCGCGATGCGCCTCCAGGATGACGCCCGCGATCCGGTCTCGTTGTGGCAGTACGCGGAACGGTATCTCGGAGTCGGCACCCGCACGTACAGCCCTTACGCGGCCGACCTCGACATCGCCGACGACTTCCATCCGCAGCGCGGACCGGGGTCGTTCCGGCTGCCCACGTTCCGGGTGCCCGCGCCGCTGGGCGGGTATCTGCGGTCGGGGGTGTCGTCGGCGCTGCACGGGCTGTATGCCTCGGGCGACGGCGTGCTGCTGCCGGTACACCCGAACGCTCTTGATCATCCTGACCTGTTCGGTCGTGAGGAGCTGCTGCGTTGTCCGGCGGGGCCGGAGCTGACGGTGGTGCCGTCGGCGAACGCCCGGACGGTGTTCGTGACCGAGCGGGACGGGGTGGCGGTGCCGCCGCATTTCGTGAAGCTGCACTATCCGCGGCGCCTGTCGCGGTTCACGCGCCGGTTGCGGCGGCCGGTGATCGAGCTGCAGTTGTGGGTGTCGGACGAGCTGGTGCGGGTCGGTGTGCCGGTGCTGCCGGAGGTGGGTGGCGGCTGGTTCGGGCCGGTCGAGTCGCCGGACGCGTGGGGGTTCCTGGTGCGCTCGGCGCGGCCGCTGGACGCGGCGCCGCGGTTCACGGTGCCGCTGTTCGCGCTGTACGGCGGGGATCTGCGCGCGCCGGGCGATCCGACGCTGCTGGAGCAGTTGGTGGCGGCGTGGCCGGACGACCCGGCGGTGTTCGTGGCGGAGCGGATCGTGGTGCCGATGGTGCGGCTGTGGGTGAAGGTGGCCCGGGAGACCGGGTGCCCGCTGGAGACGCACGGGCAGAACACGCTGTTCGCGTTCGACCCGGCGACGTTGGAGACGCGGGTGTTGTACCGCGACTGTGCGATCTACGTCGACAGCGGTCTGCGGGAGCGGGCGGGTCTGGCGGGGCCGTTGCCGCCGGCGAACGTGATTCCCCGGGATGTGCCGCTGGCCTCGGACGAGGTGTTCAGCCTGACGTACGACAGTTTCATGGGGCATCACGCCCTGTCGTACGTGGCGGCGGTGGCCCGCGACCGGCTGGGTGTGGACGTGGGCGCGTTGCGCGCGGCGGCGCGGGCGGCGTTTACGGCCGCCGATCTGCTGCCGTCGACGGTGTTCTATTACGACAACACGCTGTACGAGAACGGCGACTGGAAGCTCGTCGACACCGGCCGCGCCCCCGTCTGGCGGTAGGGCCTCCTACGCCAGGGGGTTGGGGATGGTGCACCAGCGGTCCTCGAGCGGGTCGTCGGCGAGCCGCATCGCGGTGGTGGCTTTCAGCGGCCAGTCGCGGCGGAGGATGACGTGGGCGTCGTGGCGGTTCGCGGCGGCGCGGACGGTGGCCGCGACGTGGTCCCAGAGCCGCTGGTCGCCGCCGAGGGCGGCGACGAGGTGGGCCAGGACGGTGCTGAACGCGGCGGCGAGGAGTTTGGTGCGCAGGGCGTCCTCGTCGCCGGTCGGCAGGGCCCCGATGAGCGGCGGCATCTGCAGGCCGGCGGCGGCGAGCCGGCCGGCGTGGACGTGCAGGCCGCCGAGGTCGCGGTAGTGGATCCGGACCGGCCGGCCGTTGTCGACCTGGACGAGGGTGTTCTGGCCGTGGGCCTCGAGGGCGACACCGGCGTCGAGGAGGGTCAGCAGCGGCGGCAGGAGCAGGTCGACGAGGCGGGTGAAGAAGTCCGGGGTGAGCAGGTCGGGCCGGCCGGGCAGCGCCGCGAGCGGCAGCACGGTGGCGTGCGGTGGTGGGGCCTCGCGCCAGACGGCGCCGAGGGTGCGTTGGGGGTCGCCGTGGTCGTCGACGACGGTGGCGGCGGTCGTCTCGCGGAGCAGGTTGAGCCCGTCGGTGCGTTGCGCGAGGCGGGCGACGAGCGCGGACGCGAGGGGCCCGTTGTGGACGGCGGCCGGTGAGAGGGTCCGGACGGCGCTGGTCATCTGCACCTCGACCGCGGTTTTCAGGTGTACTGCCGGATCGTCGGCGAACGCGAGCGTCCGCAGCGACATGAGGGGGTGTGCGGGCACGCGCCGGCCGGTGTCGGTGACGAGGCCGGTGGCGACGGCGCGGGGCAGCTGCCAGGGGTGGACGGGCAGGCGTGGGGGGCGGGGGGTGCCGCCGGTGCGCCAGCGGGCGGGGTCGACGTCGACGACGGCGAGCTGGACGACGGGCCGGTGCTCGGGGGCGTAGCGCAGCACGTCGAGGGTGTCCATGCCGATGCGGGTGCGGCAGCAGGGGTGCAGCGGGTGTCCGTCGGCGATGGCCTGTTCGGCGTCGACGAGGGTGGCGGGGTGCCGGTCGGGGTGCGGGTCGGCGAGGGCGAGGGCGAGGTTGGCGACGCTGTTGTCGAGCTCCCGGACGAGTCGTGCGGTGTTCGGGCTGTTCAGGGCGGCTGCAGCGAGCCGGGCCGGGTGGTGGTGCGGGACCCCGTCGAGGACGGCGGTGCCGTGGTGCTGGAACAGGGCGGGTTCGGGGCCGCCGAGCCGGCGCCGGTCGACGAGGTTCTCGCGCCACAGGGCGCCGTGGAGCCGGTCCAGGATCGCGGCGCGGGCGGCCGGGAGCGCGGCGGTGTAGGCGTCGGTGAGGTCGGGCCGGTGCACGCGCAGGGCCCGCAGCGTGGCGGCCTCGTCGGGTGCTGCCGTTGCGTGGTCGTCGCCGGTGCTCACCGGCCCAACAATAGCTTCCTAGGATGCCTTAGGCGACGTGGCTGACGCCACGCCTGAATTTCCCCTGTCTACGACAGGGGAGTGCGGGGTGTTCCGTTCGTAACAGCTGTGAACGGTGGGGCGTCGGCTCCCGTGTCATCGGCCGTCGAGGTGCCGATGTTGCGGTGGAGGATGAGATGCCCGGTGTTCGTGGAGATGGTGCGCGCCGTCTGAGGGCGCGGTTGGCCCTGCGGGTGGCCGGCGACGATGCCGGTCGTGAGCGGATCGTGTTGCGCTGGGCGCCGGCCGAGTTGGGTCATGCGCGGGTGCTGCGCGGCGGCTGAGTGTTTGTGTGGTCGTGCGCCGTCGACTGTGCCCAGGTCGGCGGCGCTTTCGCCAGGTCCGGGTGCCGGCCGGTTACCGCCTGGGTTCGGGGTGGGTGCGCCGGCACGCCGACCACCAGCGCACCCACGTGTTCCAGTCTGCCCCGGCCGGGCCGGTTTCGGTGAGCGCCGTGTGTTGCTGAGCCGGTCCACCGATCGGTGGAGTGGTGGTTTCCACCGGGGTGCCGGGAGTTCGGGTGATCCGTGGGGGCGACGCTGGCTGCCGTCGGTACGGGGGTTGAGGGGTATCAGCGGGGTTGCTGGGGCGGGCGTGAGTGGCGTGTTCGGTTACGGTCCGGTTTCCGGCTGTAAGAAGCGTGTTGGGGGCGTTGACCGGGGGTGGCGGGCGGATTTCGATGGATGTATGGGTGAGGACGCGCTGGTGGTGTCGCCCGCGGTGCACGGGGGCGAGGAGCGGCTGATGGTGGAGCTGCTGGCGGTCGTGGACGCGCGGGAGTGGGCGCGGCTGGCGGCGTTGGTGGCGCCGGACGTGGTGTATCACCGGCCGGGGTTGGCGCCGATCGAGGGTGTCGATGCGTTTGTCGGGTTCTACCGGCGGCAGTGCATCGTGTCGGCGGGGCGGCATCAGGTGGACCGGTGTGTGTCGGTGGGTGGGCAGGGGTTCTGCTGGGGGCGGTTCGGTGGGGTGTCGCATGCGGGGGTGCCGTTGAACGAGATTTTCGCGGACTGGTTCGAGTTCCGCGGCGGTCTGGTCGCGCGGCGGCGGACGTTCTTCTACCGGCCGGCGATCTGACTCTCCTGAGCTTCTCGGGCTTCTCGGGCTTCCTGCTGCTGTTTGGCGGTGCGGTGGGCCTTCCAGCGGTCGAGCATGGCGGGCATCTCACCGAGGAGGAACTCGAAGAACTCGGCGGTGGTGTCAGCGCGTCGGCCGGCGGGGGTGGTCGGGTCGAACGCGTTGGCGGCTTCGCGGAAGGTGGCGGCCCAGCGGTCCAGGAGTGGTTCGCGGTGGAAGATGGCCTCGTACCAGACGTCGTTGTGGACGTGGAAGACGTCGCGGCGGGTGCCGGGTTCGCGTTCGCGGGCGACCATGTGGACCTGGATGAGGTAGCGGACGGCGCCGGAGATGGCGGCGGGGCTGGCCTTGAGGGTGGTGGCGAGTTCGGCGGCGGTCTGGCGGCCGCTGTCGGTGGCGAGGAGCGCGGCGAGGACGCGGGAGGGCATGCGGGGCATGCCGGCGTCGGTGAACGCCACTGCGAAGCGTTCGACGTGTCGGCTGGTGTCGGCCGGGTCGCGTTCCATACGAGAACTTTACCAGCTTCTGAACTTTCACAAATTTGTGAAACGAGCGTATGTTGGGGGTATGACTTCCGCTATTGAGGTGTCCGGCCTGATCAAACGGTTCGGCCGGACGACCGCCCTCGACGGGCTCGACCTCAACGTCGCCGAGGGAGAGGTCCACGGCTTCCTCGGCCCCAACGGGGCCGGCAAGTCGACCACGATCCGGGTGCTGCTCGGCCTGCTGCGCCCCAACGGGGGAACGGCGCGGCTGCTCGGCGGCGACCCCTGGCGCGACGTGGCCACCCTGCACCGCCGCCTGGCGTACGTGCCGGGCGATGTCACCCTCTGGCCGTCGCTGAGCGGGGGAGAGGTGATCGACCTCCTCGCGCGGCTGCGTGGCGGGGTCGACCCGAAGCGCCGCGCCGCCCTCCTGGAGCGCTTCGACCTGGACCCGCGCAAGAAGGCCCGCACCTACTCGAAGGGCAACCGGCAGAAGGTCGCGCTCGTCGCGGCGCTCGCCTCCGACGTGGAGCTGCTCATCCTGGACGAGCCGACGTCGGGCCTGGACCCGCTGATGGAGGAGGTGTTCCGGGACTGCGTCGCGGAGGAGCGCCGCAACGGGCGCACCGTGCTGCTGTCCAGTCACATCCTGTCGGAGGTCGAGGCGCTGTGTGACCGGGTGTCGATCATCCGTAACGGCCGGACGGTGGAGACGGGCACCCTCGACTCGCTGCGGCACCTGACCCGCACCGCGATCGTCGCCGTCGTCGCGTCCCCGCCCGTGCTCGACGGGCTCGACGGCCTGCACGACCTGGTCGTGGACGGTGACCGGGTGGCGGCGCAGGTCGACACGGCCGCGCTCGGCCCGGTCATGCAGGCGCTCTCCGCCGCCGGGATCCGGTCGCTGACGTCGCAGCCGCCGACCCTGGAGGAGCTGTTCCTGCGCCACTACGCCACAGCGCCGGTCTCGGAGCCGGCGGCATGACCGGGGTGTGGCCGCTGCTGCGGCTGTCGGCGCGCCTGGACCGGGTGCGGCTGTCGATCTGGATCGTGGTGCTCGTCGCGTCGGTCGCGGGTTCCGCCGCCTCGTTCGCCGGGGTGTACCCCGAGCAGGCCGACCGCGACGCGCTGCTCGCCGCCGCGAACGGCAACCCGACGTTCGCGGCGATCTACGGCGACGCGTTCGGCAGCTCCGTCGGTGCGCTCACGTCGTGGCGGCTCATGACGTTCTACGGGGTCCTCGCGGGGCTCATGACGATCTTCCTGGTGATCCGGCACACCCGCGCCGACGAGGAGACGGGCCGGCTCGAGCTGCTGCGGGCGACCGTCGCCGGCCGGGCGGCCCGGCTGGGGTCGGCGCTGCTGCTCGCGGTACTGGCGAATCTTGTTCTGGCTGTTCTTGTGGCGGTGTCGATGCCGGACCCCGGGCCGTCGTCGGTCGCGTTGGGGCTGGCGTTCGCCGGGGCCGGGTTGACGTTCGGGGCGGTCGCGGCGGTCGCGGCGCAGCTGACCGAGTCGTCGCGGGCCGCGACCGGTATCGCCACCGCCGTGCTCGGCGCGGCGTTCCTCGTCCGGGCGATCGCGGACTCCGCGGACGTCGGCTGGCTGCGGTGGCTGTCACCGGTCGCGTGGGGGCAGCTGGTGCGGCCGTATGCGGGGGACCGGTGGGCGGTCCTGGCCGTGCCGCTGGCTGTGACGGTGTTGCTGGTCGTGGTCGCGTTGCGGCTCAACGCCCGCCGCGACGTCGGCGCCGGCCTCGTCGCGGCGCGGCTCGGGCCGGCCGAGGCGGCGCCGGGACTGCGCGGGCCGGTCGCGCTCGCGTGGCGGCTGCAGCGGGGCACGTTCCTCGCCTGGGCCGCCGGGTTCCTCGTCGGTGGGCTCGCGGTCGGGTCGGCGGCGTCCGGGGTCGGTGACTTCGTCGAGGGTGGCGCCGCGGACCTGCTGCGCCGCTTCGGCGGGGAGAAAGGCATCGTCGATGCGTACCTGGCGACCAGCCTCGGCCTCGTCGCGATGCTCGCCGGGCTCTACACGGTCTCCGCCGTGCTGCGGCTGCGCACCGAGGAGACCGACTTGCGCGCCGAACCGGTCCTGGCGACCCCGGTGCGGCGGCTGCCGTGGATGGGCTCGCATCTGTTGTTCGCGTTCGCCGGGACGGCCGCGCTGCTGCTGGTCCTCGGCGCCGCCGCCGGCGTCGTCCACGGCCTCGCCACCCACGACCTGGCCGGGCAGTTCCCGCGGGTGCTCGGGGCGGCGGTCGTGATGATCCCGGCGGCGTGGGTCGTCGGCGGGGTCGCGGTGTCGCTGTTCGGGCTGCTGCCGCGGGCGGCGGCGGTCGCGTGGGCGGGTGTCGGCGGGTTCCTGCTCGTCACGTTCCTCGGGCCGGTCCTGCGCGCCCCGGCCTGGGCTCTGGACGTGTCGCCGTACTCGCACGTGCCGCGGCTGCCCGGGGCGGCGATGACGTGGACACCGGTGTGGTGGCTCCTCGCGGTCTCCGCCGTGCTGACGGTGGCGGGGGCGGCCGGGTTCCGGCGCCGCGACGTCGGCTAGCTGTGGGGGAGGGGCTCGCGGTTGGTGATCCACTCGGTGGGTACGCCGTGGGTCCCCTGCCGGTCGCCGGCACCGGTGTGGGCGGCGACGATCCCACCGGTGATCGCGGTGGTGTCGACGTCGAAGCACACTTGCAGCGCGGCCGGGTAGTCGGTGAGGTGCCGTGCGTCGGTGACGCTGCTGCCGTTGTCGAGGATCCGCGCCGCGCCGGGCCGTGTCACCGGGGACGGTCGGTCATCTGCGGGGCGCCGGGCGCGCTGTGGACGAGGTCGAGCCGGGCTTCTAGTTGACATAATGTTCATTATCGACCATCCAGCGGGTGGTGGCTTGCAACGGTTGGTTGCGTGTCGGAGAGTGTGGGTATGGAGTTCGGGACGGTCGAGCGGCGTATCCACATCGACGCGGCGCCGGAGGTGGTGTTCGACGTCGTGTCGAGCCCGGAGCACCTGCGGGAATGGTGGCCCGACGAAGCCGAGTATCCGGTCGTTGCGGGCGGCGCCGGCCGGATCCGGTTCGGTGCGTCGTGGGTGCAGTTCACGGTCGTCGACGCGGTGCCGCCGCGGCGGTTCGCGTTCCGCTGGACCCACCCGGAGGGTGTGGTCGCCGCGGCCGGCAACTCGTACCTGGTGGTGTTCGACCTCGAGCCCGCCGGGTCGCCGGTCGGGTCGGCGACGCTGCTGCGGATGACGGAGTCCGGGTTCCGGGAGCGCGGCTGGGACGAGGCGAAGGTCGCCGCCGAGCATGCGGAGCACGTGACCGGCTGGGACCTGTTCCTGGGCCGCCTGCCCGCCTACGCGGTCTCGGTCGCGTCCGTCGCCGGGGGTGCGTCGTGACGGTCGTGGTGGACGACGAGCTGTGGTCGGCGGTCGGTGACCCGACCCGGCGGCGGATGCTGGACCTGCTGCTCGCCGACGGTAGCGGTACGGCCACCAGCCTGTCCGAACGGTTGCCGGTGACCCGGCAGGCGGTCGCGAAACACCTCGCGGTGCTGGACCGGGTGGGGCTGGTGCATGCGACGGCCGCGGGTCGGGAGAAGCAGTTCCGGGTCGACCAGGTCCGGCTGGCGCGGGCGGTGGCGCAGCTGGCGGAGGTGGGTGCGGCGTGGGACGCGCGGTTGCAGCGGATCAGACGGATCGCCGAGACCATTGCCCGCTCCTCTTCGCCGTCGTCTTCGCCTTCACTGGAGCGGTGAGCCGAGGGTCACCGTGTGTCAGGATCTTCTTCCCAGGCGGGTCGTGTCGGCGCAGGTGGGCAGGAATCTTGGCGGTCCGGGTGACGCGACGCTAGGTGAGCGGCGTATGCAGCCGGTACCCTGTGCGTATGCGTGAAGTGCGCAACGATGTGCGCAAGGAGCGGGTCACCGTGACCATGCCGGCCGATGAGGCGGCGGCGGTGCGGCGGCTCGTGGACGCGGGCGGCGCGGAGTCGGTGTCGGCGTATGTGGCCGAGGCGGTGCGTGGGCGGCTGGCCCGGGACCGGGCGCTGCTGGCGTTGAACGAGCTGTATGCGCAGCGTGGTGTTCGGCTGGACCCGGAGCACCACGCGTGGGCGCGTGAGGTGCTGGGGGTGGCGCCGGCCGGCGGTCCGGTGTCGTGACCGCGGTCGGCGGGCGCATCCTGGACAGCTCGGCGATCCTCGGGTTCGTGGCGGGCAAGCCGTACTCGTCGGCGATCGTGTGGCACGCCGTGGACCAGGGCGTGGTGCTTGCGGTACCGGCGGCGGCCCTGGCGGAGGCGTGGGCGCAGACGTCGCCGAAGGACTATGCGGTACTGCGGGTGCTGCTGTCGCTGCCGGTCGTCGTGGTCGACGACCTGACGGCGGCGGACGCGGTCGACAGCGGCGCGCTGCTCGGCGGTGACGGCGGCCCGGCGCTGGTGGCGGCGGCGCACGTGGTGCGGCGGGCGCAGGCCCGGCCGGGCTGGGCGATCGTCACGGACCGGGCCGACACGCTGCGGTCCCTGGATCCGCAGGCCGAGATCGACGAGCTGCCCTGACTCCCCCAAGTTTTCTTTTCCGGTGATCAACCCTGGTCAACGTCGTGGTGTGGGCTGTCGTACGGTGTGTCGCGTTCAGAAAATGTCGGTGGTGGCTGGTATGAACGTTCCGACACATGTTCGAATCTGGGTTGGAGGGTGCGATGGTTGCCGCGCGGACCGCGGCCAAGGGGTTGTCGACGGTGGATCTGGAGCAGATCCGGGACACCCTCGCGGCCGGCCGGAAACCGAAAGTCGTCTTCACCGAGGCCGCCGGGCAGATCGCCGGGCAGCTGGGTCAGGTCGTGGCGTTGACCGACCCGGAGCTGTCCGACGAGTTCGTCGTCGTGCGGTTCGGCAAGGACGAGCTGCCCTTCTCCCCCGCCGATCTGGCGATCGCCCCGAAGGCGGCGCCGCAGCGGCGCGCCGCAGTTCCCGCACCTCGTGAGGAGAGCCCAGTGCCAGCCCTGACCACCGCCGACGCCACTGCCGCCACGACCACCGACGCGCCGGCCGCGGCGGACTCCCCCACCACCGCCGCCGGGAAGGGCACGGATGTGCCGCCGGGCGCGCCGTTGCTGCCGGAGCCGGCCGCCGACACCAAGCCCGCCGAGGCCAAGCCGGCGAAGGCGGCCCCGGCGAAGAAGGCCGCCCCGAAGGCGAAGGCCCCGGCCGGGCTGACCGTCACCCTGGCGTATGCCGACGGCGAGTGGACGGTCGCGGCCAGCCAGGGCACGAAGGCCCTCGCGAAGCCGTATGTCATCAAGCCGGGCGAGGCCCTGAAGATGGTCGGCATGCTCGACGTCCCCGGCGTCCACGAGGCCGTCGAGGAGATCGTCCAGGCCGCCCGCGCCGAGGCCGAAGCCGAAGCGGAGCGGCTCCGGGCCGAGCTCGCCGAGATCGAGGCCCGCCTGGCCGAGCTCCGCGACACCGAGTAGCTGGCCCCGGCTCGAGACCAGTTCCTGGTCGACCCGGTTTGGGTCGACCAGGTCCGGCTGGCGTGGGCGGTGGCGCAGCTGGCTCGGCTGGCTCGGGCCGGCCGGCCCGAGATCGGCGCTCTGACTTCGGCGCTCTGACTTCGGCGCTCTGACTAGGCCGGGCTGCTCGGCCCGGACTGCTCGGCCGTGGCTGCTCGGGCTGCCCGGCCCGGGTCTACTCGGCCTGGCCCTGGTCGACCCGCTCCCCCGGCTCGTGCCCGCGAGTCCGGAGCACCGGGCCGGAGCAGCGGGCCGGGCGGTGGGCCGGGCGGTGGGCTCGGCGAGCGTGGAGTGCAGGGTCGGGGCGACAGCGGGAAGCGTGGGCTGGGGCAGGTCGGGCACCCGGCGAGGCGTGGGCTGGGGGCGTCGAACTTGCGGCGGGTCTTGCGGCCAGGCGTGGATGGCCGGCACGGTTCAGGTGCGCATCGGCGTTGGGTGCGCGGCTGAAACGAGCGTCCCGTCGCGCGCCGTACTCCCGGGTCTTCGCGGCCCGCGTCGGGGACATGATTGCGGTCGGGCGGTCCGGCGTTACCGTTCCATGGTCGGCTCCACCCCGGGAGCCGGCGCGCAGAGCACAGGGCCGGCCACGCCGACGAACACGGCGGCGAGGCGCGGCCGGAACGGACCGATGTGACCGACGGCGACACGCCCGCCTTGACGACCGCCCAGCCGGTGGCGGACCCGCCGGCCGCCACCACGCCCACGGCCGGCGCCGGCACGGCCCTCGACACCGGGCCGGGTAGGGCTGTCGAGGCGGCCACCGGCGGCACAGCTGACGGCACAGCTGACGGCACAGCTGACGGCACAGCCGCTGACGACGCCGCCAGTGCCGCTGACGGCGCTGCCGATGGTGCGGTTGTGCCCGCCGATCCGTCGGACCGGCCCGCCTCGGCGGGTGGTGCCGCAGACCCGGGTGGTGCTAGCGGCGTGGGTGCCGCCTCGGGCATGGGCGGCGCTGCGGGCGTGGGTGGGGTTTGGCGGGCGCCGCGGACGTGGCGGGTCATGCTCATGCTGGCGCGGATCGTGGTCGGGGCGGTGGCGCGGCTGCGGGTCAGCGGTGAGGTGCCGGCCGGGGTGCGGGCCGGGGCGGTGATGTTCGCGGCCAACCACATCGGGCCGTTCGACCCGGTCGTCATCACCGCCGCGTGTGGGAAGGCGCGGCTGGCGCCGCGGCTCATGGCGACGGGCGGGCTGTTCCGGGCGCCGGTTGTCGGTGGGGTCATGCGGGCCGCCGGGCACATTCGGATCAACCGGCGGCAGGCCGACGTGGCCGCGGCCGTCGATGACGTTGCCGCGGCCCTTGCCATCGGGTCGCATGTGCTCGGGTACCCGGAGGGGCGGATCACGCTCGATCCCGGCATGTGGCCGGAGCGTGGCAAGACCGGCATGGCGCGGGTGGCGCTGCGGACCGGGGTGACGGTGGTGCCGGTCGCGCAGTGGGGTGCGCACGAGGTCGCGGCGTGGGGCGGGTTCGGCCCGACGTTGCGTACCGTGTGCCGGTCCCTGCTGCGCCGGCCCGTCGTGCGGGTCCACTTCGGTGCGCCGGTCGACCTGTCCGGGATCGACCCGGGCGCGCCGGGCGCCGCGCAGCAGGCCACCGACCGGATCATCGACGCGATCACCGCCGAGCTGCGGCCGCTGCGCGCGGCCGAACCGCGCCTGCCCCGCTACGTCGACCCGGTCCGGCCGTTGAGCACCCAGCGCCGCCACCGCCCACCGGCCGAACGGTCCCGCCCCTGACCACCCGCCGCACCCGTCGTCGCCTCACCGGCGCCGCAGGCAGGACCCCGCGCCGGCTGGCGCCGCCGGCTGGCGCGCAGCCCGCCCTCCCCGTCCCTGCGCACCATGATCGCGAAGGGTTCTCGTACCCGGGAGTGCCGGAACCCTTCGTGATCATGGGCGGCGCCGTGCACCGGGCTCAGCGGGCAGCGACCGCAGGTCAGTGCGAGGCGGGCGGAGGTCAGTGCGGGGCGGGGCAGTCCCTGACGAAGACGACGCCGTCCGTGTCGGTCAGGTGGGCCGGGTCGAGGCCCGAGTAGCCGAACCACTCCGACACCCGCGGCGCCGGCAGGCCGTCGGTGAACGTCGCCGCCAGCGCCCGGGGGTCGGTCAGGAAGCGGTCCTCGCCGGTCGCGTACAGGTGGCCTTCGAGGGTGTCCGGGGGTGGGGTGCCGACGCCCCGGTGGCGGATCGTGCCCAGGGCGGTGGCCAGGAACGCGTAGCCGGTGCCGAGGCGGGCGGCGGTCAGCGCGCCCGCGCTCCACCACTGCAGGGGCAGGTCGCCCATCCGCATGCTGCTGCGTTCGCGTTGCAGGTGGCTGTTGTGGGCGAACAGCAGCGTCGGGCCGCGTTCGGCGAGGGCCAGGACGTTGTCGGCCATCATCGTGTCGCGGACGCGGACCAGGTGGTTGAGGCGGGCCGGGGACGGGTCCGCCATCCAGTGGTGGTAGCGCAGCAGGCCCGTCGCGGTGCGGGCGTGCAGGCGGGCCCGGTCCCACGCGTCGCGGCCGGTGGCGGCGATCAGGTGGGGGGTTTCGGCGTCGACGAGGTTGGCGAGGTCGTCGGCGATGAGGCGCAGTTGCCGGGCTTCGGGGGTGCGGCCGATCGACGCGGCCGGGTCGAACATGGTGGCCGGGTTCGTCCAGCGGTCGTCGGGGCCGAGCAGCGAGGTGAGGGTTTCGGTGGTGCAGGGCAGCAGGTGCGGGTCGCAGTGGGCGGTGAGGTAGGCGTGGACGGTGGTGACGGCGGTGCGGGGGCTTTCCGGGCCGCTGATCTCCAGGGGGCCGTCGATGCCGGCGAACCGTACCCGGTCGGTGGTGGGGCGGGTCTCGTTGGTGTCGCGTAGCCACTGGACGAGGGCGCGGTTGGCGGTGGACGTGCCGAAGCCGTGGGAGAAGCCGCGGGTCATGGCGTCGTCGAGGGTGCCGGGGCCGCCGGTGACGTAGTCGTCGACGGCGAGGGCCAGCAGGCAGTCGCTCTCGATCGCGACGGTGCGGTAGCCGGCCTCGTCGATGAGGCGGTGGAACAGGTCGTTGCGGACCTCGAGCAGGATGTCCTCGCCGTGGGTGGGTTCGCCGAGGCCCAGGACCTGCGGGCGGGGTGTCGGCAGCAGTGACAGCACGGTGGTGGCGTCGACCGGGAGCAGTGTCATTCCTTTGACCGTACCGCTGAACCGACGGTTGAGGATTTTCCCGGATACGCGCAGCGTGGAGCGGAGGAAACTTCAAATGGGGGGGGTCAGTTGCCTTCGCGGCGCATCCGGAGGTACGCGAGGACCGCCTCGCGGGTCGTGCGCACGCCGAGGGCCTCGCGGGCCTCGGCGATGCGGCGGTTCGCGGTGCGCAGTGACAGGAACTCCGCGGCGGCGGCCGCCGCGATCGTCTCGCCGCCGGCGAGGCGCTCCAGCAGGGCGCGCTGCTCGGGGGCGAGTTGCAGGCCGCTGGAGGCCGGTTCGGGTTCGGTGCCGAGGTCGGCGTCGGGGTCGGTGGCGACCGGGCCGATGCGGCCCAGGTCGGCCAGCAGGGCGCGGCC
>NZ_JBEXCY010000171.1:0-24760 GCF_040605515.1 Dactylosporangium sp. NPDC005572
CTGCGCCACGGCAGCCGGCGCATCGCCGCCGCCGGCGCCGGCCAGGCCGCCGTCATCTACCTGCTGCTGCTGCTCGTCACGCTGCCTGTCTCCTACGTCTACACCCGCAACGACGGTCACGTCTCCGTCGCGGTGCTGGCCCAGCTCATGCTCGCCATCCTGGTGAGCTACCTCGGCGTGCGCTGGATCGTGCCGGTCGTCGTCGCGCGGCCGCTCGCCGCCGGGATCCGGCCCGGGCGGTACCGACTCTGGGGTCCGACCTACATCCGGCTGTGGGCGCTGAACCTGTTCCTCGCGATCGGACCGATGGCCGTCCTCAGCGGCTCCCCGCTCATGGCGGGCTACCTGCGGCTGCTCGGCGCCCGGCTGGGCCGGCGGACCGCGGTCGCCACCAGCTCGGTCGGCCTGCCCACGCTGCTCGACATCGGCGCGGACGCGTCGGTCGGCTACGGCGCGTCGATGCGGCCCTGGCGGGTCGAGGACGGCTGGGTCGTCGTCGCGCCGATCACGCTCGGCCAGGGCGCGTTCGTCGGCGCCAACGCGGTCCTGGAGCCGGGCTCGTCGGTCGGCGACCACGCGGCCCTCGGCGAGCAGTCGGTCCTCGAGGCCGGCGAGCGCGTGCCGCCCGGCGAGCGCTGGTCCGGCTCGCCGCCCGGCCCGGTCGACGCGCTGTCGCCGACCGTCGAGCTGCTGCTGCGCGCCCCGGGCCGGCCGCGCGGCTGGAAGGCCCGCCACCTCGCCGGTGCCGTCGCCGGGCTGGTCGGGCTGGAGCTCGGCGCGATCGCCATGGTCGTGCCCAGCGTGCTGCTGGTGTGGTGGGCGCTGCTGAACTTCGGGCTGCTCGCGGGGCTCCTGGCGACCGTGCCGGCCGGACCGGTGTACGTCATCACCACGTGTCTCGTCGTGGCGCTCGGCAAGCGCCTCGTGCTGCCCCACGTGCCGCCGGGCGTGCACCCGGCGCGCTCCGGGCTCGGCGTGCGCAAGTGGGTGACCGACAAGCTGCTGGAGTTCAGCCTGCTGTTCACCAACTCGCTGTACTCCACCCTCTACACCGTCCCGTGGCTGCGCCTGCTCGGCGCGCAGGTGGGCCGCGGCGCCGAGGTGTCCACCGCCGCGCACCTCGACCCGGACCTGCTCACGCTCGGCCCCGACAGCTTCGTCGCCGACATGGCCAGCGTCGGCGCGGCCACGTTCGCCAACGGCCGGATGGCGTTCCTGCCGACCTCCGTCGGGCGCCGCGCGTTCGTCGGCAACGCCGCGTTCGTGCCGGCCGGCACCCGCCTCGGCGACGACAGCCTGGTCGGCGTGCGCACCCTGCCGCCCGGCGAAGACGTGCCGTCCGGGACCTCGTGGCTCGGCTCGCCGCCGATGCACCTGCCGGTCCGGCAGAGCAGCGGCAGCTTCTCCGAGGCCGAGACGTTCCGCCCGCCGCCCCGGCTGGTCCGCCATCGGCTCGCCATCGAGTTCGCCCGGGTCACCGCGCCCGCCTCGCTGCTCGGCCTGAGCGTCTACGTGTACCTGTTCGTGCTGGCCGACCTGGCCCGCGGCCGCGGCCTGACCGTGCCGGCGCTCGTCTCGCCGTTCGTGGTGATGACCGCCGGGCTCGCCGTCATCGCCTACTGCGCGGCCACGAAGCGCGGCGTCATCGGTGCCTACAAGCCGCGGGTCGAGCCGCTGTGGAGCCCGTTCGTGCGGCGCACCGAGTTCGTCACCGGCCTGTACGAGGCGGCCGCCGTACCGGCCGGGCTCGGGATGCTCGTCGGCACGCCGTTCCTGCCGCCGGTGCTGCGCTGGTTCGGCGCCCGGATCGGCCGGCGCACCTGGATCGGCACCACCTACCTGACCGAGTTCGACCTCGTGGACATCGGTGACGACGCCTGCGTCGGCGCCGAGGTGTCCCTGCAGACCCACCTCTTCGAGGACCGCGTGATGAAGATGTCCGTCGTCACCGTCGGGGCCGGCGCCACCGTCGGCACCCGGGCCGTCGTGCTCTACGACGCGGTCGTCGGCCCCGAGGTCTCGCTCGGTTCGTTGTCCCTGCTCATGAAGGGCGAACACCTGACCGCCGGCAGCCGCTGGCGCGGCATCCCGGCCCAGGGCGTCCTCACTGATCTCGGTCGGGGGCCCATCGCCGCCAGACCCGGCTTAGCTGGTTTTGGTCGGGGCCTATCGGCTCAAGACCCGGCCTTTGTCCCTATTGGAGGATCGTGAACACCAAACTGCTCGTCAGCGACGCCGAGCACTTCCGGATCGACTACGAGATCAACCCCTACATGCACACCGAGGTCCAGCCGGACGTGGCGGCCGCCGCCGCGGAGCACTTCGCGATCGTCGCGGCCCACCTCACCGCCGGCCGGCGCGTCGAGTACGTGCCGTCCGCGCCCGAGTGTCCCGACATGGTGTTCACCGCGAACGCCGCGCTCGTGCGGGGCGACAAGGCCGTGCTCGGCTTCCCGCCGCCGGAGCGCAAGGCCGAGACGCCGTACTTCGCCGAGTGGCTCGCCGGCCAGCGCTACAAGGTGCTCGACGCCCCGTACCCGTTCAGCGGCCAGGGCGACGCCCTCGCCTGCGGCGACCTGCTGTTCGCCGGCCACGGCCAGCGCACCGACCGGCGCATGCACGCCTTCCTGGCCCGGGAGCTCGGCTATCGGGTGGTACCGCTGCAGACCGTCTCACCGCGCTGGTACGACCTCGACCTGGCCGTGGCCGTCGTCGCTCCGCCCGACGTCGTCGCCTACTGCCCGGCCGCCCTCGACCGGGCCAGCCGCGACCGCCTGCGCGACCTCAAGCTGGACCTCATCGAGGTGCACCGCGAGGAGGCGGCCCGCCTGGCGCTCAACCTGGTCAGCGACGGCACGACGGTCACCATGACCCGGGGCGCCCCCCGGCTGGCCGCCGAGCTGCGGGCCCGCGGGCTGCGGGTCGTCGAGCTCGCCACCACCGAGCTGGCCAAGGGCGGCGGTGGCGTCCGCTGTACGGCGCTGACGCTGGACAATCCGTGAGGAGCCGGGCGCTCGTCTACCGCGGGCCGGCCACCCTGCCGGGCTGTGCGGAGGCCGTCGCGGGGCTGCTGCGGGCCAGCCGCTGGGGCTTCGACGTGCAGTACGTCGGCCCGCGCGAGGAGTTGCCCGTGTCCGGCCTGGCCCTGGCCGGCGCGGCCGTCTACGCCCAACCGGGCGGCGGCGAGCTGTCGCGCGGCTACCGCCACCTGCGCCGCCATCGCGCGGCGATCCGCGACTACGTCCACGGCGGCGGTCGCTACCTCGGCTTCTGCCTGGGCGGCTACCTGGCCGGGGCGACGCCCGGCTTCGGCCTGCTCCCCGGCGACACCGACCAGTACATCGCCTCGCCCAGGGCGACCGTGGCCTCGACCGGCGACACGCTGGTCGAGGTCGCCTGGCGGGGCCGCCGCCGGACGCTCTATTTCCAGGACGGCCCGTACTTCTGGGTCCGCCCGAGCGCCGGCGCGACCGTCGTCGCCACCTATCCCAACGGCACCGCGGCGGCCATCGTCGCCCGCTTCGGTGCCGGCTGGGTCGGCGTCGTCGGCCCGCACCCGGAGGCCACCAGCGACTGGTTCAGTGACGCCGGCCTGCCGGCGTCGTTCGGCCAGGACCTCGGCCTCGACCTGGTCGACGCGGTGATGCGTCCGTGAAGTCGTCGTCCCGGCTCATCGGCGTCGATGCCGCCCGCGGCGTGGCGCTGCTCGGCATGATCACGCTGCACTCGCTGCTGGAGGAGACCCCGTCGGGCAACCCGACCTGGTCGTCGCACGCCTTCAGCGGCCGCGCCGCGGCGGCGTTCGCGCTGATGTCCGGCGTCGGCCTCACGCTCGCGACCGGCCGGCGGCAGGTGCCGCGCTCCGACGCGCGGGGCATGGCAGCCATGCTGGCCACGCGCGCCCTCGCCATCGGCGTCATCGGGCTGCTGGTGTCGGGGGCGGACACCGTCCTCGACTCGGTGATCCTGCCCTACTACGCCGTGGTGTTCCTGCTGGCGATACCACTGCTGCTCCTGCCGACCTGGGCGCTGTTCACGACCGGCGCACTGCTCGCCGGCGTGGTGCCGTTCGGCATGCACCTGCTGCTGCCGCACCTGGCCGAGCCGGCGCTGGGCAACCCGACGTTCGGCCGGCTCATCGACGACCCGCTCGCGCTGCTCGGTGAGCTGACGCTGACCGGGTACTACCCGGCGCCGGCCTGGCTGGCGTACATCTGCATCGGCCTGGCGGTCGGCCGACTCGACCTGTCCAGCCCGCGCGTGGCCGCCACGCTGGTGGCCGTCGGCGCGGTCCTGGCCGTGTGGGCCCATGCGATCACCACGGTGCTGCTGCACCTGGCCGGCGGTCTGACCGCCATCCGCGCGGCCCAGCCGGCGAGCGACCTGACCCCGGAGGAGACGACCTATCTGCTGAAATTCGGCGGCGACGGCTCGGCCCCGACATCGACGTGGTGGTGGATGGCGGTGGACGGCCCGCACACCGGCACGCCGGCGAACCTGGTGGGCACGATCGGCGCCACGCTCGCCGTGCTGGGCCTGCTGCTCCTGCTGACCACCACCCGGGCCCGCCTGCTGCTCGTCCCGTTGGCCGCCGCCGGCAGCATGACGCTGACGTTCTACTCGGTGCACGTGCTGTTCCTGAACTCGGACTTCGACACGTACTCGCCGGGCACCGGCTGCATCGTCCAGTTGGTCGCGGTGGTGCTGATCGCGATGGCGGTCCGGGCGACGGCGGGTCGCGGTCCGCTGGAGGCGCTGGTCGGCAGCCTGGCGCGGCGCGCCCGGGCCCTGGCGTTGCGCTCCGCCGCTCCGCAGGTTGTGGAGGGCGTGCCGGTCCTGCCCCGGGCCCGTCGCCCGGAGTCGGCCCCGCCGCGCGACTCGCGCCGGCCCGGTGGCGCGGTCCGGTTCTCCCGCCGCTCGATTCGTCACCGGCTCCGCGCCGGGGCGCCGGACTCCGGCGCTTTCGATCGGTCGACCGACCCGGCTCTGCCCGGGGATTCGGTCGATCGACCGACCGACGGTGCGTTACCCGGGCAGTCGGTCGGTCGACCGACCGGTAGGGCTTCGGGCGACGATTCGGTCGGTCCGCCGGCCGACAGGGCTTTGGGCGGGGATTCGGTCGGTCGACCGACCGACGGTGCGGACGGCGCGGAGCCCGGTGGGGGAGGCCGGTGAACCGGCGGCGGTTGTTGCTCGGCGCCGGTGGGGCCGGGGTGCTCGCCGCGCTCGGCGGCGGGGCCGCGTACGCGCTCGCCGGGCGGGATCGGCCGGTCGCCCTCGTGTACCGGGGGCCGGCCTCCTGCTCCGGCTGCTCCGAGGCCGTCGCCGCGCTGCTGGCCAGGATGCCGGCCGGGTACCGGGTGCAGTACTGCGGACCCGCCGAGCACCTGCCGCTTTCGGCGGAGACGCTCGCCGGGGCCGTCATCTACGCCCAGCCCGGCGGCGGTGAGGTCCGGCAGGCATGGCGGCGGCTGCGCAACGCCGCCGAGGACGTGCGGGCGTTCGTCAACCGCGGCGGGAGCTACCTCGGGTTCTGCCTCGGCGCGTACCTCGCCGCGAGCGGGCAGGGGTACGGGCTGCTCGACCGGGTCGCCGTCGAGGGCTACATCTACACCGCCGGCGCCACCGTCCGCGACACCGACGACGCCGTGGTCGGGGTGCGCTGGCGAGACCGCCCGCGGCACATGTTCTTCCAGGACGGCGCCGCGTTCCGCCTGCAGGCGGGCGCGCCGGCCACCGTGCTGGCGACCTACGACACCGGCGCGCCGGCCGCGATCGTGGCCACGTACGGGGCCGGCCGGGTCGGGTTGACCGGGCCACACCCGGAGGCCGACCGCTCGTGGTACTCCGACGCCGGGCTCACCAACCCCGACGGGATCCGCTTCGACCTGGGCCAGGACCTGATCGAAAGCACCATGCGCGCCTGAACTGCCGACTGCGGCGCCGGGGGCGCGTTCCGGATCACGCGGCAGCGCTCGTGGTCCGGGGCCGTGCCCCGACGCCGCTCAGCCGTTCCTTCCAGGGGGTCTGCCTGGCCCCCCACACAGGACAGCAGCTAGGGCACGGTCTTCTCGATCGCCGCCGGGCCCAGTTCCTCGAGCTCGCGCCGGCTGCGCTCGACGTACTTCGGCGTCGGGTCGTGGCCCTCCGCCACCGCCAGGTCCTCCGGATCCCAGGGTTGTTCGGCGCCGGTGCGGATCTTGTGCGTGCCGGACGCGTCGACGGTGCGCGCCGGCGCCGGGGTTCCGGAGATGATCGGGTCTTCGTCGGCCATGGTGTACCTCCCGGGGCTGCCGACAGCAAAACCAACCGGACCGTGGTACCCCGGCGGGGCGGGCACTAACGGGTCGGGTCCCAGCCGTCGGCGCCGGCCAGGAACGCGGCCGGGGTGAACGTGGCGGCCTGCTCGGCGGTCAGTTGCGGGCGGTCGGCGGTCACGGTGGCGCCGGTGCCGCGGTTGCGGTACTCGAAGTAGCGGGCGTCGCGCCAGGGCCACGTGCCGAAGTCGGCCCACGGCGCGGCCCTGATGTGGGCGTCGAGCACCGAGTCGCGGATCACGGTCTGGGCGACGGCGTTCGGGTCGTTGCTCGGGTGCCAGGGGCGACCCAGGTACACCGTGCCGGGCGCGGCGGTGCCGGTGAGGCGGCACTCGCTGAACAGGAAGCCGTACGGGTTCGACAGGCTCGTGCTGGCGGCGGTCACGTAGCCGTTGTTCGTGGCCGAGCCGCGGTCGAGGGAGTGCACGCGGCAGCGGTCGAGCACGGCGGTGGCCCGGCCGAAGATGAAGTCGACGTCGCCTTCGACATAGCATTTTCGCAGGTAGACGCGGTTGACGGTGGCCGCGTCGACGCTGTTGAGGTACAGCGTGTCCTGGTTGGCCAGGAAGCGCACGTTGTCGAAGACGACGCGGTCGGCCCGGGTGAGCACGGCGACGGCCTGGTGGCCGGTGAACTCGGGGTGCGCGGCCTCGTCGAACGTGTTGGCGAAGGTGAGGTTGCGCGCGCTGAAGCCGGCGCCGGAGATGGTGACCGACGCGCTGCCCGAGGTGCCCCAGGTGCCGCCCTCGGGCTTCGGGGTGCCGTTGGCGCGCTCGTCGCTGACGACCACCGCGGTCGGGTCCGGGCCCTGGCCGCGGAAGACGACGTTCTGCTTGTCGGCCGGGACGACGACCTGTCCGCGGTACACCCCCGGCTTGATCTTGATCGTGAACGTTTCACTGTTGCCGGCCGGGATCGCGTCGACGGCGGCCTGGATCGACGTGAGGTCGCCGGATCCGTCGGCGGCGACCGTCAGGTAGGGGCCGGGCCAGGCCCTGGCCGAGGCCGGCAGGGCGAGGCCGCCGAGCACTCCGGCCCCGGCCGCGAGCAGGGTTCTGCGCCGCATACGCGCGCTCCTCACCGTCAGGAAAGCCCTTTCCCCGCCGACCGTAGGGACTGCAACAAAGCATGTCAATGCCGCTACTGTGCCCTCATGGCGTTTGACGTTGCGCGGGCGCGGGCCGCCTACCCCGCGCTCGACGAGGGGTTCGTGCACTTCGACGGGGCCGCCGGCACGCTGGTCGCCGAGCCGGTCGCCCGGGCCGTGGCCGGCGTGCTGCGCGGCGCGGTCGCCAACCGCACCACCGCGTTCGCACCCGGCCGGCGGGCCATCCAGATCCTGGCCGACGCGCGGGCCGCCGTCGCCGACCTGGTCGGCGGCGAGCCCGGCGGCGTCGTGTTCGGCCCCAGCGCGACCGCGCTCACCTACACCGTCGCCCGCGGCCTGGCCCGCACCTGGCGGCCCGGTGACAACGTGGTGGTGTCGCGGCTCGACCACGACGCCAATGTCCGCCCGTGGGTGCAGCTCGCCGAGCAGACGGGCGTCCAGGTGCGCTGGGCCGAGTTCGAGCCCTCCACGGGTGTGCTGCCGATCCAGCAGTACCACGGGATCGTCGACGAACGCACCAGGCTCGTGGCGGTGACAGCGGCCAGCAACGCCATCGGCACCCGACCGGACGTCGCCGCCGTGGCGGCCGTCGCGCACGCCGCCGGCGCCGTGCTCTACGTCGACGGCGTCCACGCCACCCCGCACCTGCCGACCGACGTCGAGGCGCTCGGCGCCGACTTCTACGTCACCAGCGCCTACAAGTGGTCCGGCCCGCACCTGGCGGCCTGCGTCGCCGCCCCGGCCCGGTGGGAGGCGCTCGCCATGGACAAGCTGCGGCCGTCGCCCGACGACCCGCCGGAGCGCTTCGAGCTGGGCACCCCGAGCTGGGAGCTGCTGGCCGGGGTGACGGCCGCGGTGGACTTCCTGGCCGGCCTCGCGCCGGCGGCAACCGGCTCCCGCCGGGAGCGGCTCCTGGCGTCGCTGGCGGCCACCCACGAGTACTCGGCCGGGCTGTTCCGCCGCCTCGTCGCCGGCCTGCACGCCGTCCCCGGCGTGACGGTGCTCCCGGCGCCGCCGGACGGGTGCCCGACCGTCTCGTTCCGCGTCGGCGACCAGCACCCGGCCGACACCGCCGCGGCGCTCGGCGACAAGGGCATCTGCGTGTTCTCCGGCGACTACTACGCGTACGAGTACTTCCAGGCGATGGGCCTGCGCGACACCGGCGGCGGCGTGCGGGCGAGCATCTACCACTACACGACCGCCGAGGAGATCGACCGCCTCGTCGAGGCCGTGGCGGGGGTCGCCTGATGGACCGGCAGCGCCTGCTGTCCGGGGTTGCCGCCCGGCTGCGGGAGCTCGGCATCCCGGCCGGGTTCGGGCTCCTCGTGCCCTACCAGGACTTCTACGGCTCGTCGCCGGACGGCCTGACCGGCCTCGTCGTCCACCAGCCGGACGGCCCGGGGCGGATGCAGGTCACCGTGGTCGCCGCCCGGCGCACGGTGCCGCCCGGTGAGGGCGGGCTGTCGGCCGACGGCCGGGTGTGGGTCCGCGACGTCGACCTCGACTACGAGTTGGCGGGCGACGAGCTCGCGTTCGAGTTCACCACCCTCGACGAGGCGGGCGCCGGGCCGGTCTGGACGCCGCGGCAGCTGGCCCGCGACGAGGAGGCGGTGGTCGACGCGATCCGCCTCTGGCACGGCTTCCGGGACACGCTGCGCAGCACGCCCCCGGCGGCCGCGCCGGCCCGCCGGCGGGCCGGGTTCGTCAAGCAGGTCGCCGCCCGCCGGGCGGCGGCCGACGCCGCCCGGGTCCGGCTGGACGCCCAGATCGACCCCGGCCCCGACCCCGGCCTCGACCTCGACCTCGATCTCGACAAGGCCCGGCTGTGTTACCACTTCCCGCGGGACCGGCACGGCCGGTACGTCAGGAACGCCGTCGTCGCGCTGCACGACGTCGAGGGCGGCCCGCTCAGCAAGCGCGGGCCGTGGGTCGCCGCCCGGGCCGACGGTGACGAGCTCGTCGTCGCCGTCGAGGGGCTGATCGGGGCGAACCAGGACCATCGCTGGGACCGGCTGCCGTGGCTGTGGCGCGGGCTCGATGCGACCGCCGCCGAGCGGTGGCAGGTGGCCGACGCCGCCGACGCCCGGCCGGTCGTGGAGCTGCTGGAGCGCCACGAGCTGGCCGAGGCCCTCACGCTGTGCGGGGTCGACGTCGACGGCGACCTCGCCGCGCTGCTGGACGGCCACCCGATCGACTACCGGCACGCGCGGCACACCGACACCTGGGTCCGCACGCTGTACGAGCAGCTGCGCGACTGCGCGCCGTGGCGCCTGGCGACCGCGTGGCGGGTGGCCGCCGCCGGCAAGCCGATCCCGCTGTTCGGCCTGAAGGGCATGAATCACCAGGTCAAGCCGATGGTGGCGGTCGACGCCCCGGGCGGCGTGTGCCGCCTGACGATGCACTGGACCGGCAGCAACGCCCGGCTCACCCGGGCGCTCTGGGAGGTCCCGGCGGACCTGCGGGCCGCGCTGCTGTGACGAAGCTGGTCGCGGCCCTCATGTTCCTGGTGACGTTCGCCGTCGCCGCCGGCCTGTACAGCGTGGGCGCCCCGTGGTGGGCGGCCGCCCTGCTCGCGTTCGTGCTCGTCGGCGCCGGCGGGATCGCGGCCGGCCACCGCACCGGCGGCGCGGCGTTCGTCGTCGCCGGCGCCGCGGCCGGCCTCTACGGCCTGCACGACCTGCTGCCCGACCTGCCGCTGTGGATCGTCCTCGTCGGCGGCACGGTCGTCGAGGTCGCACTGGCCGTGCTGGTCTGGACGGCGGCCCGCCGGCTGCGCGGCCCGGCGGCCGGTCTGGCCCGCCGCCGGCTCGCGGTGCGGCACGGCTGGACGTTCCGCCCGCGGGCCACGGTCGCGCTGCCCGGCCCGATGACCGCGCCGCTGCTGAAGAACGTTCCCGGTGGTGCCGCCGACACACTCGGTACCGACGTGCTGGAAGGCACCGAGGGAGGCTTCCGCGTCCAGGTCTTCGACCGCCGCCGCCCGGGTGGCCGCCCGGCCGAGGGCGTGCAGACCGTCTGGTTCGTGCGGCTGCGCCGCCCGGCGTCACGGAGCGCCGCCAGCCCGCCGCCGGGCCTGCCGAACCGCTGGTGGACCGAGGGCCCGTACCTGTGCGCCGCCACCGACGGCCACGCCCCGCGCGGCGCCACCGCGGCCGAGATCGAGGAGACGCTCACCCGCCTGGTGGCGTTCGCCCGGGCGCTCGAGTCGGCAACGTAGACTGCACCGTCCGGTGTGGACGGTGGTGCGCGCCGACCCGCGCCCGCCGTTCACGCCGGCGTTCTGTCAGACTCACCGACCGTGAGGATTGCACGGTACGAAGGGCCGCGGGACGCGGTGCGGTGGCTGTTCGAGCTGGCCGACGACTCGGCCGCGCTGCTCGACGGCTACCTCGGCGAGGGCGTCGTGCTGGTCGCCCGCGACGGGGGCGAGCCGGTCGGCCACGCGCAGCTGGTCGGCGACGAGCTGACGAACATGGCGGTCGTCCCCGATCGGCGCGGCCAGGGGGTCGGCGCGGCCCTGGTGGCGGCCGTGGTGGAGCTGGCCCGGGCGGAGGGGGTGCGCACGCTGCGGGTCGGCACCGGCGCCGCGGACGTGGGCAACCTGCGCTTCTACCAGCGGCAGGGCTTCCGGATGCGCGCGATCGAGCGCGACGTCTTCACCCCGGCCAACGGTTACCCCGAGGGCATCCTGGTCGACGGCATCGAGCTGCGGGACCGGGTCTGGCTCGACTGCGAGCTGTAGCCGGCCCGCTCTCCGGCCGCGGCGTGACCGCGCGGCCGGAGCGCACGACCCGGGTCGGCGCGGCCGGTCAGTGCTTCGGGGCCTCGAAGACCAGCATCGCGTCGGCCGGGGGCGCGCCGTAGAGGCGGACCACCGTCTCCTCGTCGAAGCGGCGCTCGTCGGTCACGTTGATGAAGTCGCGGATCGCCGTGCCGGTGCAGTACGTGTCGGCCAGCGGCGCGCCCTTGCGGGCGAGGACGTCCGGCGCGTGGACCGTGCGGAAGTCGATGCTGTACCGCGCGAGCCCCGACGTGTTGGGAATCGAGCGGTGCAGGTGGGCGCCCGAGAACAGCAGCACCTGACCCGGGGCCGGCAGCACGACGAGCTCGTTCGGCGGGTTGTGGTCGGTGGCGCCCGGGCGGACCTGGGCCTCCTGCTGCACCGACGCCGCCGTGGACAGCCGGCCCACGTTGTTCGCGTAGTAGTCGAAGTCGCCCGAGTTGTTCGGCACCGGCGCGTTGAAGCGGTCCAGGTCGAACGACATCGCGTTGGTCTCGCGGACCGGGAACACCGGCAGCCACCAGTTCAGCTGCTGGTTCGGCGCCGAGTACCACACGTCGCGGTGCCACGGGAACGCGAACGCGACGCCCGTGGTGAGGTGGCCGACCGGGAACGCCGTGCGCGGCTTCGGCACGTCGTAGTGCGTCTCCGTGGCGTCGAAGCCCACCTCCTCGATGATGTTGCGGACCAGCTTCTTGGACCGCTCGTCGTGGATGAACCGGGGCTTCCAGGCGCCGAGGATCCTCGCCATCTCCTCGGGGCTGAAGTGCTCGTGGGCGTGCAACGGGTCGTGCGGCGCGAACAGGTCGGTGAGCTGCGCCCGCGCGTGCTCCACGAACTGGGCGACCGAAGGTAACCGGGTCATCACCAGCAGGTGTCCGTCGTAAAGCCGCTGCCGCAGCTCCTCGCCGGTTCCCTGCAGATCGACATGGACGGCCATGACGAGTCCTCCCGCATATGTCAGACGTTCCCCGGGCACCGTACTCCTGTTCGCCGACCCGGGTGGCGCGACCACGGAGATGATCGACGATGGCAATTCTTGGCAAGCGATTGTCGTGGCCTGACCGGCTTCGCTAGCGTCCCGTGCATATCCGCTAGCGGTGCGTGATGTCGAACGATCCCGCCAGATCCCGACCCCACCACAGGAGAAGCCATGCTCCGAAGAGCCTTGGTCGCCGTCGCCCTGTTGTTCACCGGTACCGTCGCGCTGCTGGGCGCGACGCCCGGTGCGGCCGGTGCCGCCTGCGGTACCACCAATGTCGCCCTAGGAAAGACGGCCACCGCGTCGTCGAACGAGAACGGCAGCCTCGTGCCCGCCAAGGCGGTCGACGGCGACGTGAACACCCGCTGGTCGAGCCAGTTCAGCGACCCGCAGTGGCTCCAGGTCGACCTCGGCGCCACGACCGACATCTGCCAGGTCGTCATCACCTGGCAGACCTCGTACGCGCGGGCGTTCAGCCTGGAGGTGTCGCCCACCGGCGCCGCCGGCAGCTGGACGCCGATCTACTCCACCACGACGAACACCGGCGGCACGCAGACGATCGCCGTGAGCGGGTCCGGCCGGTTCATCCGGATGTACGGCACCCAGCGCGCCACCCGCTACGGCTACTCCATCAAGGAGTTCGCGGTGTACAGCGGCGCCGTGGTGGAGTGCCCGCCGGTGAGCACCGACCTGGGGCCGAACGTCATCGTCTTCGACCCGTCGATGCCGGCCGCCACGATCCAGGCCCGCGCGAACCAGGTGTTCGCCGAGATGGAGTCCAACCAGTTCGGCTCGCAGCGCTACGCCCTGGCGTTCAAGCCCGGGACGTACAGCGGCATCAACGTCAACACCGGCTTCTACACGTCGGTGCTCGGCCTCGGCCGCAACGTCGACGACGTGACGATCAACGGTGACGTGACCGTCGACGCCGGCTGGTTCGGCGGCAACGCCACCCAGAACTTCTGGCGCTCGATCGAGAACCTGGCGATCGTGCCGAGCGTGGCGAACAACGGCGACCGCTGGGCGGTCGCGCAGGCGGCCCCGATGCGCCGGGTGCACATCCGCGGCAAGCTCAACCTCGCGCCCAACGGCTACGGCTGGGCGAGCGGCGGGTACATCGCCGACAGCGTGATCGACGGCAGCGTCGGCCCGTACTCGCAGCAGCAGTGGTACACCCGCGACAGCCAGATCGGCGGGTGGGTCAACGGCGTGTGGAACATGGTGTTCTCCGGCGTGCAGGGCGCACCGGCCGACTCGTTCCCGTCGCCGCGGTACACCACGCTCGCCACGACGCCGGTCATCCGGGAGAAGCCGTACCTCTACCTGAACGGCGACAGCTACAGCGTGCTGGTGCCGAACCTGCGCACGAACGCGGCCGGCACCACCTGGCAGGGCGGCTCGACGCCGGGCACGTCCATCCCGCTCACCAGCTTCTACGTCGTGCGCCCCGGCGCGAGCGCGGCCACCATCAACGCCGCGCTGGCGTGCGGCCGGCACCTGCTGTTCACCCCGGGCATCTACCACCTCGACCAGACGCTCAACGTCACCAACCCGGACACCGTCGTGCTCGGCATCGGCTACCCGACGCTGATCCCGGACAACGGCGTCGAGGCCATGCGGATCGCCGACGTCGACGGCGTGAAGGTGGCCGGCCTGCTCTTCGACGCCGGACCGGTCAACTCGCCGGCGCTGCTCACCGTCGGTACCGCCGGATCCACGGTCAGCCACAGCGCGAACCCGGTCACCATCCAGGACGCGTTCTTCCGCATCGGCGGGGCCGGCCCGGGCAAGGCGACGACCAGCCTGATCGTGAACAGTCGCAACACGATCATCGACCACATCTGGGCCTGGCGGGCCGACCACGGCTCGGGCGTCGGCTGGACGACGAACACCGCCGACCACGGCCTGATCGTCAACGGTGACGACGTCAGCGCCTACGGCCTGTTCGTCGAGCACTACCAGAAGGACCAGGTGATCTGGAACGGTCAGCGCGGCCGGACGATCTTCTTCCAGAACGAGATGCCGTACGACCCGCCGAGCCAGTCCGGCTGGCGGGTGGGTGCCCGCGGCTACGCGGCGTACAAGGTCGCCGACACGGTGACGGCGCACGAGGCGTGGGGGATGGGCAGCTACTGCAACTTCACCACCGATCCGTCGATCGTCGCCGAGCACGGCTTCGAGACGCCGGTGAACCCGAACGTGCGCTTCCACCACCTGATCACCGTGTCGCTCGGCGGCAAGGGGACGATCGCCCACGTCGTCAACGACACCGGCGGCCCGGCGCAGGGACAGCAGACGGTCCCGGTCGAGGTGGTCAGTTACCCGTAGGCACCGTTTGACAATGCCGAGATATCGACGTACAACTCTGTGAGAGCGCTCTCAGCAAGCTCGCCCGGGACGGCCGCCACCGTCCCGGGCGAGCCTTCCGCCGCCCTCGGAGAGGTTCGTTCACCATGCAGAAGCTTCGACGACGCCTGCTCGGCACGTGCGTCGCGCTCGGTGCGCTGATGGTCGGCCTGGCCGTCAACCACACCGCCGACGCGTCGATCCCACCCACGCCCTCCGGCTGGAGCCTGGTCTGGAGCGACGACTTCAACGGTGCCGCCGGCACCGGCGTCAACACCGGCAACTGGCTCTACGATCTCGGCACCAGCTACCCGGGCGGCGCGGCCAACTGGGGCACGGGCGAGATCGAGACCATGACCAACAGCACCCAGAACGTGTACCACGACGGCGCGGGCAACCTCGCCATCCGCCCGATCCGCGCCGCCAACGGCAGCTGGACCTCGGGCCGCATCGAGACGCAGCGCACCGACTTCCAGCCGCCCTCCGGCGGCAAGCTGCGCATCGAGGGCCGCATCCAGATGCCCAACGTGACCGGCGCCGCGGCCCAGGGCATCTGGCCGGCGTTCTGGACCCTGGGCGCGCCGTTCCGCGGCGTGTACACCAACTGGCCCAGCGTCGGCGAGATCGACATCATGGAGAACGTCAACGGCGCCAACACCGTGTGGGGCACGCTGCACTGCGGCGTCGCGCCCGGCGGGCCGTGCAACGAGTTCAACGGCCTCGGCGGCAGCCGCAGCCCGTGCCCCGGCTCGTCCTGCCAGTCCGCGTTCCACACCTACTCGATCGAGTGGGACCGGTCGATCTCGCCGCAGCAGCTGCGCTGGTACGTCGACGGCCAGCAGTACCACCAGGTGAGCCAGAACCAGGTGGACGCGACGACGTGGGCCAACGCGACGAACCACGGCTACTTCATCATCCTCAACGTCGCCATCGGCGGCAGCTGGCCCGGCGCCCCGACCGGCTCGACGGCCTCCGGCGTGCCGATGCTCGTCGACTACGTGGCCGTGTACTCCTCGGGCGGCGGCACCACCCAGCCCCCGACGTCGAACCCGCCCACCGGCGGCGGCCGGGACGCCTACTCGACCATCCAGGCGGAGAGCTTCAACGCCCAGAGCGGCACGCAGACCGAGACGTGCAGCGAGGGCGGCCAGGACGTGGGCTGGATCGCCAACGGCGACTGGCTGCAGTTCAACAACGTCAACTTCGGCACCAACCCCGCCCGCCAGTTCTCGGCGCGGGTCGCCTCCGGCGCCGCCGGCGGCGTGAGCGGCCTGGTCGAGGTACGCCTGGACAGCCGCAGCAACGCGCCGATCGGCAGCTTCGCGCTCGGCAACACGGGCGGCTGGCAGTCGTGGCGCACGGTGCCCGCCAACGTCTCCGCGGTCACCGGCACCCACACGGTGTTCCTGACCTTCACCAGCGGCCAGCCGGCCGACTACGTGAACGTCAACTGGCTGTCCTTCGGCCACTGACGTTCGCCAGGGTACGCCCGTCGCGCAGCACGTGGGGTGGTGGCGCGGCGGGCGCACCATGGATGGCGTGGAGAACATCGGGGGACTTCGCTTGAGGCCGTCCTGGCCCGAGGTGCTCGGGCTGCGGACGGCCGTCGTGCTCGCGACGGCCGCGACCGTCGGGGGCCTTGCCCTGCTTTTTCTGCCGTGGTTCGTGGCGGCGCCCGCCGCCCTGGTCGCCGGCGGGGCCGCAGCCTGGCTGGCGATCGACCGGATACCGCACGGGCGGCGGCGCCGGATCTGGCTGGCCCTGCGCGACGGCGGCGGCCCCACCGACGAGGTCTGGGCCGACCACGCCGCGATCGTGGACGCCTTCCGCGACACGGACCCGGCCCGCTACGAGCGCTGCCTGCGAGCGGCCGCCGCCGAGGGCAGCGTCCCCGCCTACCTCCGCCTCGCCGACCGGCTGACCCCGGACGAGCTGGCGCCCGTCCGCGCGCTCGCGCTGGCGAGCGGCCCGGCCGGCTTCGTGTTCGCGCTGGCCCGCCACTACGAGTCGCAGCGGCGGTACCTCGAGGCGCTCACGTTCGCGGAGGCCGTCCTCGACCGCGACCCGGACCACGCCCGGGCCGTGCTGCTGGCCGCCCGCATGCACGCGGCCCTGAACGACCCGGCCACGGCGATGGTGCTGTACAACCGGACGATCCTGCTCGACCCGAGCACGCTGGGCGCGTTCGACCGCCCGGGCCTCGCCGAGTACCTGTGGGAGGCCGGCTGCCCCGACGACGCCGAGCTGGTGCTCCGCGACCATCTCGCCGCCGGTCCGCACAGCTCGTTCCCGCTGGGCCGGCTGCTGGCCGCCCGCGGCCGCGAGGACGAGGCGGTCGCGATGGCGATCGCCCACTACGAGCGCTGGGCGAACGCGGCGCTCGCGGTCTCCGTGCACGAGCTGCTGCGCTGGCTGGGCCGCGACGAGGAGGCCGCCGCGTGGCCGGCACCCTACCGCCTCCGCCAGCGCCGCCCCTCGTCTTCGTCCTCGTCCCCGTCCGGCGGCCAGGCCTACGGCGACAGCCGGTGGGACGGCAGCAACCCCGACCCGTTCCGCCAGTTCACCGCCGAGAGCACGGACTGGAACCTCGGCGACTCCGGCAGCGGCAGCTAGTCCACGAGGGCCTGGGTGCCGAGCACGACGGCGAGCGCGAGCCGCTCGGCGTCCTCGGTGCCCGGCTCCGCGGTGTAGACCGTGATGCGCACGTCGTCCACGGCCACGACCAGCGTGTCGCAGTCGAGCGTGATCCGGCCGACCGCGGGGTGGTCGACGACCTTCCGCTTCGACGGGTCCGGCGGCGGGGCCGGGACGTCGGACTCCCACAGCTCGGCGAAGCGCGGGCTCTTGTCCGCCAGCTCGGCGACGAGCCGCCGCAGCGCCCGGTCGGCCGGATACCGCGAGGCGGTCAGCCGCAGGTCGGCGACGAGCCGCGCCTCGTGGTCGGCCTGCTCCGCCGGCGTGTGCACGACCCGGGTGCCCGGCCCGAGCAGGTTGCGCCACACGGCGTTGCGCTCGATCCCGCGCCACGCCGACGTCTCGCCCATGAGCGCGTCATACGGCGCGTTGGCGAGCAGCAGCGTCCACGTGGCGTCATACACCACCACCGGCGTGTGCCCGAGCCGGTCGAGCAGCCGGTGCACGCTGCGCGTGATGCGCGCCGGCACGACGTCGAGCCCGGGCGCGGCGTGGCCGGCCAGCCGGTAGAGCAGGTCGCGCTCCTGGTCGGCCAGCCGCAGGGCACGCGCGAGCGACTCGACGACCTGCGCCGAGGGCGCGGTCGCCCGCCCCTGCTCGAGCCGGGTCAGGTAGTCGGTCGAGATCCCGGCCAGCCCGGCGAGCTCCTCGCGCCGCAGCCCGGTCGCCCGGCGCCGCCGCCCGACCGGCAGCCCGACGGCCTCGGGTGCCACCCGGTCCCGCCAGCGCCGCACCGCCGGCCCGAACTCCCACGACTCCACGTCTTCAGTGTCCGCGGCGGCACCGCCGTTGTCCTGGCCCTGTGAGTCCTAGGAAAACGGGACGACTGCCTGCCGATCCGCCGCGCTCCCATGCTCGGAGCATGACCACGACACTGATCACCGGGGCCAACCGGGGCCTCGGCAGGGAAACCGCCCGCCAGCTCATCGCCGCTGGGCACACCGTCTACGTGGCGGCCCGCGACGAGGCGCGCGGCCGCGCGACCGCCGACGAGCTGGGCGCCCGCTTCGTCCACCTGGACGTCACCGACGACGCCTCGGTGGCCGCCGCGTTCGCCCGGCTCGACGCCGACGGCGGTCTGGACGTGCTCATCAACAACGCCGGCATCGCGCTGCTGGCCCTGAACGGCCCGGAGGCCCTGCGGGTCTTCGACACCAACGCCGTCTCGGTCGTCCGCGTCACCGAGGCGGCCCTGCCGCTGCTGCGCCGCTCGCCCAACCCGGTCGTCGTCAACGTCTCCAGCGCCCTGGGCTCGTTCGCGGCCAACCACGACCCGGCCCGCCCCGCGTCCCACGTGGCCGCGATCGTGTACGGCGCGAGCAAGGCGGCGGTGTCGATGCTCACCGTCCAGTACGCCAGGGCCGTCCCCGAGGTCAAGTTCAACGCGGTGGAGCCCGGCTACACGGCGACCGGGCTGGGCGGCCATGACAACAGCGCCGGCCGTCCGGTCGAGGTCAGCGCCGGCGTGATCGCCCGCCTGGCCACCATCGGCCCGGAGGGCCCGACCGGCACGTTCCAGGAGGACGCCGGCACCCTGCGCTGGTAAGCGAAGGCGGGCCGCCACGACCGAGCGTGGCGGCCCGCCGACGGTGGCGCGGTGAGGGGCGCCGGGGTCAGGTGCGGGCCGGCTCCTCCACGCGCGAGGCCGCGACCGGCGACGGCGTGCCGGGCGGCCGCCCGCGGCCGTGGCGGCCCGGCCACCAGGCCGCGTGTGACAGCAGGGTCATCGTGGCCGGCACCAGCAGCATCCGGACCACCGTCGCGTCCAGGACGATCGCGACCACCAGCCCGACGCCGATCTCCTTGATGGGCGCGAACCCGCCGACCAGGAACCCGGCGAACACGACCACCAGCAGGAGCGCGGCCGACGTGACGATGCGCCCGGTCTGCTGCAGCCCGGTGGCGACCGAGGCGCGCGCGTCGCCGGTCTCCAGGTACCGCTCGCGGATCCGGGCCAGCAGGAACACCTCGTAGTCGACCGACAGCCCGAACGCGATCGCCGCCACGAGCACCGGCACCGTCAGGTCCACCGCGTCGAGGCGCTCCGAGCCGAGCCACCCCGCCAGGTGACCCTGCTGGAACACCAGGACCACGACGCCCAGCGCGGCGCCGATGCTCAGGACGCTGGTCAGCACCGCCTTCAGCGGCAGCAGCACCGACCGGGTGAACGCGGCCAGCAGGGCGAACGTCGCCGCGAGCACGACCAGCGCCGCCCACGGCCCGTACGCGGCGAGCATCGCGCGGTAGTCCACCAGCCGCGCCGCGTCGCCCGCCACCAGCACCTCGAACGGCGCCGGCACCGCGCGCACCGCCTCCAGGGTGGCGCGGCCCTCCTCCGTCCACGGCTCGTGCCGGGGCGTCGCGCGCACGACGCTCACCGTCGCCGAGACCGGCACCACCTCGGCCGAGGCCACCCCGGGCACCGTCCGCACCCGGTCGGCGAAGGCGGCGAGCGCGGGGTCGCCGGCTCCCGTGCGGGCGACGGCCGCGATGACGTCCGGCCCGGTCAGCTCGGGGAAGTGGGCGGCCAGCGCGTCGTACTGCTGCCGCGTCTGCGTCGACGCCGGCAGCGCCCGGGCGTCACTGTTCGCCAGCCGCAGCTGCAGCGCCGGCACCGCCAGGGCGAGCATCGCGGCCGCCGTCACCAGCGTGGTGAGGACCGGCCGGCGCTGCACCGCCGCGGCGAGCCGCGCGAACAGCCCGCGGTCCGCCGCGGCCGGGGCCGGCCTGATCCGCCGGCCGGCGAGCGCCAGGATCGCCGGCAGCAGCGACAGCACGGCGAGCATGTTCACCAGCACCACGCCGGCGCCGGCGAGCCCCATCGAGCGCAGGAACGCGTCCGGGAACACCGCCAGCCCGAGCAGGCTCGCCGCCACGGTCAGCCCGGTGACCGCGATCGTGCGCCCGGCCCGCTCGACCGCCCGGCCCAGCGCCTCGGGGACCGACGCCGTGACCGCCCGCTCGGTGCGGAACCGGCTGATGAGCAGCAGCCCGTAGTCGACCGCCAGCCCGACGCTCAGCATCGTCACCACCTGAACGGCGTAGACGGAGACGTCCGTGAAGAGGCTGAACACCCGCAGCAGCCCGAAGGTGGCGGCGATCCCGGCCACCGCGACGACGAGCGGCATCGCCCCGGCGAGCAGCCCACCGAAGACCAGCACCAGCAGCACCAGCACGATCGGCAGCGTGATCAGCTCCGCCCGCTGCACGTCGGACTGGGCCTGCGCGCCGAACTCCATATTCGTCAGCGGCCCGCCGGCGACGCTCACCCGCTCGCGGTCGACGGACCGCAGCCGCTCCGCGACGGCGTCGGCCTGCGACGACGTGGCGTCGGGGGTGAGGACCACGTCGTGCAGCACGGCCCGGCCGTCACCGGACGGCAGTGCCGGCCCGACCTCGACGACGCCGGGCAGGCCGGCCGCGTCGGCCAGCGCGGCGGTGAGATCCGCGCCGACCGCGACCACGGTGAGGTGCTGCGGCTGGGGTCCGGCGGCCCCGTCGCGCAGCTCGATCGCCCGCTCGTTCTCACTGCCCGGCACGGTCGCCACATTGGCCGTGAGCTTCGCGAAGACCCCGGTGCCGAAGCCGAGGCCCACCCCGACGACGGCGACCCAGAAGACGATGACGAGCACCGGCCGGCGCACCGCCAGTTGCGTGAGTACCCGAAACATGCGGTCGATGCTCGTCCGAAGCCGCGCGCCGGACATCCCCGGCAGGAGCGGTCATTCCCCTAGCTCCTGAGAGTGAGGACCCCTAGCTCCCAAGAGGGAAACGAAACCTGCCGATAACGCGCGGCGCCTAGCCTGAGCCATGCCCGGTCCCCGGCGACGGTCGGTGCTGGTCTCGCTGCTCGCGGGGCGCCAGGCCGGCGGGTCGCAGCAGGTCATCCTCGACGAGCTGCGCGGCTGCATCCTCGGCGGCGAGGTGCCGCCCGGCAGCGGCATCCCGGTCGACGCCGTGGCGCGCGCGTTCGGCGTCAGCCGCATCCCGGTCCGGGAGGCGTTGATGACGCTCATCGGCGAGGGCCTCGTGGAGCACCGCCCCAATCTCGGCTACCGCGTCGCCCACCTCACCGCGCAGGAGTTCACCGAGGTGTACCTCGTGCGCGAGGCGCTGGAGACCGCCGCCCTGCGGGTCGCCGTCCAGCTCGCCACGGCCGAGGACGACCGCCGCGCCGCCGAGGCGCACGCCGCACTCGAGCGGGCCGTGGCGGCGAGCGACGCCCGGGGGTACCACCGCGAGAGCCGCCGCTTCCATCTGGCCCTGATCCGGCCGTCCCGGCTGCGCCGGCTCCTGCACATGCTGGGCACCGCGTGGAACCTGACCGAGCCGCTGCAGCCGATGACCCACCTCGGCCCCGCCGACCGGCGACGGCTGCACGAGGACCACGCCGGCATGCTCAAGGCGTTCACCGAGCGCGACGCCGACGCGCTCGCCGGGCTCTGCGCGGCCCACCACCACCGGCTCCAGTCCTGCATCGCGCGGCTGCCGAAGGACACCGGCCTGTTCAAGCCGGAAGATATACATTCGCGAACATCACCGTGAAACAGGTCGTTCCTAGCGTGTGACCATGGCGGACACAGTTTCGGACACGCACACGCACCAGGATCTGGTCGAGGCCGCCGGGATGCCGGTCGGCAGCGGCGCGGTGAAGCCGGAGTACGACCCGCGGCTCACCAACGAGGACCTCGCCCCGCTCAAGGAGCAGAAGTGGGGCGCGTACAACATCTTCGCCTTCTGGATGTCCGACGTGCACAGCGTCGGCGGCTACGTGACCGCCGGCTCCCTGTTCGCGCTGGGCCTCACCAGCTGGCAGGTGCTGGTCGCGCTGGTCGTCGGCATCACCATCGTCTACTTCTTCTGCAACCTGGTCGCCCGGCCCAGCCAGGTCACCGGCGTGCCGTACCCGGTGATCAACCGGGTGGCGTTCGGTGTGCTCGGCGCCAACGTGCCGGCCGTCATCCGCGGCGGCATCGCGGTCGCCTGGTACGGCATCCAGACGTACCTCGCCTCGGCCGCGCTCGACGTGGTGGTCCTGAAGCTGTGGCCGGGCCTGGCACCGTACGCCGACGTCGACCAGTACGGCTTCCTCGGGCTGCCGTTGCTCGGCTGGTGCTCGTACGCGCTGCTGTGGGTGCTGCAGGCCGCGGTGTTCTGGACCGGCATGGAGACCATCCGCAAGTTCATCGACTTCTGCGGCCCGGCCGTCTACGTGGTCATGATCGTGCTGGCCGGCTACCTGATCTACAAGGCCGGCTGGAGCCAGATCGACCTGAGCCTGGGCGAGGTGAAGTACAGCGGATGGGACGCCCTTCCGGTCATGCTCGGCGCCATCGCGCTGGTCGTGTCGTACTTCTCCGGCCCCATGCTGAACTTCGGCGACTTCTCCCGCTACGGCCGGTCGTTCAAGGCGGTGCGCACCGGCAACCTGCTCGGCCTGCCGGTCAACTTCCTGGCCTTCTCGATCCTCGTGGTGGTGACGTCGTCGCTGACGATCCCGGTGTTCGGCGAGCTCATCACCGACCCGGTCACGACCGTCGCGCGGATCGACAGCACGTTCGCGATCGTGCTCGGCGCGCTGACCTTCACCATCGCCACGATCGGCATCAACATCGTGGCCAACTTCATCTCGCCGGCGTTCGACTTCTCCAACGTCAGCCCGCAGCGCATCAGCTGGCGGGCCGGCGGCATGATCGCGGCGGTCGGCTCGGTGCTCATCACGCCCTGGAACCTGTACAACAACCCGGACGTCATCCACTACACGCTGGAGACGCTCGGCGCCTTCATCGGCCCGCTGTTCGGCGTCCTCATCGCCGACTACTACCTGATCCGCAAGCAGACCGTCGACGTCGACGCGATGTTCACGACGGATCCGCAGGGCCGCTACTTCTACCGCAAGGGCTACCACCCGCCGGCGATCATCGCCACGGCCGCCGGTGCGGTCATCGCCGTCGTCCCGGTGCTGTGGACCGGCGGCCCCGGCATGCACACCACCGCGCAGTACAGCTGGTTCATCGGCATGGCCCTGGGCTTCCTGGTGTACCTCGGCCTCATCCGCCGCCAGGCGGCCTGATGCGCATCCGGGTCGTCAACCCCAACACGACGGCCGCCATGACGGCCACGATCGAGCGCAGTGCCCGGGCCGTCGCCGGTCCGGGCACCGAGCTCGACGCGGTCACCTCGCCGGAGGGCCCGGCGTCCATCGAGAGCCACTACGACGAGGCGCTCAGCGTGCCCGGCGTGCTGCGCCGCATCGCGGAGGGCGAGCGCGACGGCGTCGACGGCTACGTCATCGCCTGCTTCGGCGACCCGGGCCTCGACGCGGCCCGGGAGGTCGCGGCCGGCCCGGTCGTCGGCATCGCCGAGGCGGCCATGCACGCCGCGACCCTCCTCGGCCGCGGGTTCAGCGTCGTCACCACGCTCGGGCGCACCCGCGGCCGGGCCTGGGACCTCGCCGCGCGGTACACGCCGCCGGGCGCCTGCCGCGGGGTCCACGCCTGCGAGATCCCGGTGCTCGACCTGGACGGCGACCCGGCCGTGGAGGACCGGGTCGCCGCCCTGGCGGACGCCGCGCTCGACCGCGACGGCTCCGACGTCGTCGTGCTCGGCTGCGCCGGGATGGCCGGGTTGTGCGCGCGGCTCACCGAGCGGCTCGGCGTCCCCGTCGTCGACGGCGTCGCCGCGGCCACCGTCCTCGTCGAGTCGCTCGTGACGCTGGGCCTGCGCACGTCCACCCGCGGCGAGTTCGCGCCGCCGCCCCCGAAGGCCTACCGGGTGTCGCCGGGGTTGTCGACGATGGCCGACGCCGTGTAGATGCGCTGTACGTGCAGCTCGCCCTTGTGGGTGACGTCCGGGTTGCCGTGCTCGTCGATGTTCGTGTGGTCGGCGATCGCCACCAGCCGTTCACCGATGAGCGCGTAGGTCTCCCGGTCGAAGAGCAGTTCCTCGCTGAGGTACCCCTCCAGGACCTGCCCCAGCCCGATCGCCGGCCGCCCGTCGATGTTCACGGCGTCCGGGTTGAGCAGCACGCCCTCGCGCCGGGCGAGCGCCCGGAACAGGGCCGCCTCGACCGCCGGCGGCAGCACGTACTGGCCGGGGATGCGGGGGAGGTCGACGCCGTAGTTGCGCGGCGTCCGGTCCCAGGCGAGCCACTTGTCGGCGGTGGTGAGCCGGGTCAGCTCGGCGTAGTCGAGCTGACCCCACGTCACGCCGTCGCCCTGCCGCTCGATGACCAGCCGGCCCTCCTCGGTGCGGGCCCAGACCTGCGCGTCGACCCGGTGCCAGTCGCGCCGCACCACGTCGCGGGCCACGTCGAGGCGCAGGTGCCCGTTCGGGTCGTCGCGCTCGATCTCCCGCGGGTTGCGCAGCTCCCGCGCCTCCTTGTACATGTACTGGTCGGGCCGCGGGTTCCGCCACGGCTTCTGGCCGGCCGCCCAGGCGGCGTTCGCCAGCACCTCGGCCGCGTTCGCCGGCTGCGGCTCGACGTCGCGCAGCTGGAGAAGCTGTTCCTGTCCCTGGCCTGACGGTATTTC
>NZ_JBEXCY010000172.1:0-24654 GCF_040605515.1 Dactylosporangium sp. NPDC005572
GCGGACGCCGCCGCCGAGTTCGCCGCCGGCGGCCCGGCACCGCGGTTCGTCACGGGGACGCGCGCGGAGCTCGGCCTGCCGGCGGACGCGGAGGCGGGCACGGAGGCGGGCACGCCGGCCGGTCCCCTGACGGTCCTGGCGGTGCGCCCGGCCACGCGGGACAGCGTCTCCCGGCGACTCTTCGCCGGCTGGCTGGAGGAGCGGCGGGCCGCGGCCCGGGTCGAGTGGAACTGGGGGCCGGCGTGAACGTGACCCGCGACGGCGTGTTCCTGGCCGCCGCCGTGCAACGGCACGCCGAGTCCGGCCGGGTCGAGCCGGAGCGGCTGCGGGTGCTGCCCGGCCGGCTGTTCGCCGGGCTGTGGGCGGCGGCCGTGACGTTGCTGACGGCCCTGTCCGCCGTCCTCGTCGCGGTGGCGCGGTGAGGCGGCGGCTGCGCGAGGTGCGCCAGGTCGCCGCCGCCGACTGCGGTGCCGCGTGCCTGGCCATGGTGCTCACCCACTTCGGGGCTCCGGCCACGGTACGGCAGGTGACCGCCGACCTGGGGGTGTCCCGCGACGGCCTCAGCGCGCAGGCCCTGGTCGCCGCCGCCGAGGGCTACGGGCTGCGCGGGCGGGCCTTCTCGCTGCCCCCCGAGGCGCTCGCGGACGTGCCGGTGCCGGCCGTGCTGTACTGGAACTTCAACCACTTCGTGCTCCTGGAGCGCTGGGGCCGGCGCTGGGTGCACCTGCTCGACCCGGTCTCCGGCCGGCGACGGCTCAGCCACGCCGAGTTCGCGGACGGGTTCACCGGCGTCGTGCTGTGCTTCGAGCCGGGCCCGGACTTCCGGCCCGGGCGCGCGCCCGGCCCGCCCCCGTGGCGGCGGCAGTTCCTGACGTCGGCGCTGCTGCGGTACCGCGGCCTCCTCGCCCAGATCCTGCTCGCCGCCCTGCTGCTCCAGCTGCTCGGGCTGGCCGTGCCCGCACTGTCGGCGGTGCTCGTCGACCGGCTGCTGCCCACCGGCGCCGCCGGGCTGCTGGTGCCGCTCGCGCTCGCCGCCGGCGTCGCCGTCGCCGCGCAGGCCGTGCTCGGGTTCCTGCGCACCGCGCTGCTGCTGACGCTGCGCTCACGGGCCGACGACGACCTCACCGGCGGCGTGGTCCGGCACCTGTTCGCGCTGCCGTACCGCTTCTTCGCCGACCGCGGCTCCGGCGACCTGGTCATGCGCACGCACAGCGTGTCGGCGCTGCGCGAGATCCTGTCCGGGCACGTGCTGGCGACGATGCTCGACGCGCCGCTGGCGCTGGGGTACCTCGGCCTCGTCCTCTGGCGCGATCCGGTCTTCGGCGCCTGCCTCGCCGCCCTGGCCGCCGCGCAGCTCGTCCTGCTGCTGGCCACCCGCCGGCGGGTCGCCGAACTGGCCGAGCGTGAGCTGCACGCCTCCGGCAAGGCGCAGGCGCAGCTCATCGAGGCGCTCGGCGGCGTCGAGACGCTCAAGGCGGCCGGCGCCGAGCAGCGGGCCGTGCGCCGCTTCGGCCACCTGCTGGCGGCGCAGCTCAACGCCGGCACCCGGCACGGCCTCGTCCGCGGCGGGCTGGAGACGGCGCTCGGGGCGCTGCAGTACCTCGCCCCGGCCCTGCTGCTGCTCGCCGGCGCGCAGCGGGTGCTGGACGGCCGGCTCAGCCTCGGCACCATGCTCGCCCTCGCCGCGCTCGCCACCGCCGCGCTCGCCCCGCTGACGTCCATCGTGGACAACCTCCAGCAGCTGCAGCAGACGCCGGCCCACCTGGCCCGCCTCGACGACATCATGGCCGAGGTACCGGAGGGCGGCGGCCGCCCCGTGCCCGCGCTCGACGGTCGGGTCGCGGTGCGGGGCCTCGGCTTCCGGTTCGACCCGCGCGGCCCGTGGGTGCTGCGCGACCTCGACTTCACCGTCGAACCGGGCCAGAAGGTGGCGTTCGTCGGGCGGTCCGGCTCCGGCAAGAGCACCCTGGCCCGGCTGCTGCTCGGCCTGTACCGCCCGACCGAGGGGCAGGTCCTGCACGGCGGCCACGACGCCGCCGCGCTCGACGTGCATGCGCTGCGCCGCCAGTGCGGCGTCGTGACCCAGGACCCGACGCTGTTCACCGGCACCGTGCGGGAGAACATCGCCCTCGCCGAGCCGGACGCGCCGCTGGACCGGGTGGCCGCGGCCGCGGCGACCGCCGCCGTGCACGACGACATCGCGGCGATGCCGATGGGGTACGACACGATGCTCGTCGACGGCGGCGGCCTCTCCGGCGGCCAGCGGCAGCGGGTCGCCCTCGCCCGGGCGCTGCTGCCCGGGCCGCGGCTGCTGCTGCTCGACGAGGCGACCAGCAACCTCGACCCGGCCACCGAGGCGGCCATCGAGGAGCGCCTCGCGGACCTGCCGCAGACCCGGATCGTCATCGCGCACCGGCTGAGCACGGTGCGCGACGCCGACGTCATCCACGTGCTGCACGAGGGCCGCATCGTCGAGCGTGGCCGCCACGAGGAACTGCTCGCCCGTGGCGGCCACTACGCCGGCCTGGCCGCCCTCCAGGCGGCCGCGTGATCAGGCGGGCTCGACCACGGGCTCCGGCTCGGTGCCGCGCCGGCGCTGCCGCCAGCGCACCACCGGCTCCAGCGACCGGGCCAGGATCGGGCCGGCGACCGCGAGGATCAGCACGTACGCCGCGGCCAGGGGGCCGATCCGGTCGTTGAGCCCGGCCGACACGGCCAGGCCGGCGATGACGATGTTGAACTCGCCGCGCGGTGTCAGCGCGATCCCGGCCCGGGCCCGGCCGAGCGGGCCGATCCCGGCCCGGCGGGCCGCCCACCAGCCGGTCGCCGCCTTCGTCGCCAGCCCCACCGCGGCCAGCAGCAGCGCCCAGCCGAGCATCGGCGGCAGCGCCTTCGGGTCGGTGTGCAGGCCGAAGAAGACGAAGAACACCGCCGCGAACAGGTCCCGCAGCGGGGTCAGCAGCTCCCGCGCGGTGTGCGCGAGCGGCCCCGACAGGGCAATGCCGACGAGGAACGCGCCGACCGCCGCCGACACCTGCAGCAGCTGGGCGACGCCGGCCACCAGCACCGTCAGGCCCAGCACCTTGAGCAGCAGCACCTCTTCGTTGGGCGAGCTGACGAACCGCTCGACGTAGCGGCCGAAGCGCAGCGCCACGATGAGGATCACGGTGATCGTCGCCGCGGCGATCGCGAGCGTGGTCAGCCCGGCCATCAGCCCGACGCCGGCCAGCAGCGCGGTGAGGATCGGCAGGTAGACCGCCATCGTCAGGTCCTCGAACACCAGCAGCGACAGCACGACCGGCACCTCGCGGTTGCCGAGCCACTGCAGGTCGGCGAGCACCTTCGCGGTGATACCGGACGAGGTCACGTAGGTGATGCCGCCGAGGGCGACCGCCGCGACCGGGCCCCAGCCCAGCAGCAGCGCCACGGCGACGCCCGGCGCCGCGTTGAGCACCAGGTCGACCACGCCCGCGACGGCGTTGTGCCGCAGCGTGCCGACGAGCTCGGGAGCGGTGTACTCCAGGCCGAGCGTGAACAAGAGCAGGATGACGCCGATCTCGGCGCCGGTGGCGGTGAACTCCTCGCTCGTGGCCAGCGGCAGGATGCCGCCCTTGCCGAACGCGAGGCCGGCCAGCAGGTACAGGGGAATGGGGGAGATCGAGAACTTGGCGGAGAGCGCCCCGAGCAGGCCGAGCCCGAGGATCACCGCGCCGATCTCGATGAGCGCGACGGCACCGTGCATGCGCGGTCAGCCGTTGGAGAAGATGTTGGAGACCGCTGCCGTGCCGTCTGCCGTGCCCACCACGACGACGAGGTCGCCGGGGATGAACCCGAAGTCGGGCCGCGGGCTGGCCAGGATCTGCCCGGCCCGGATCACGGCCACGATGGACGCGCCGGTGCGGGTGCGGGCCTGGGTGTCGCCGAGCGAGCGGCCGTCGTAGGGCGAGCCGGCGATGATCGGCACCTGCGCCGTCACCAGCCCGGTGACCTGCCGCTGCAGGTCGGCCAGCCGCTCGACGATCCGCGCGGTGCCGAGCAGCTCGGCGACGCCGTTGGCCTCGTCGGTGTTCAGCGCCAGGGTGGCCACGACCGTGTCCGGATCGTCGGGGTCGTAGAGGACGATGTCCCGCCGTCCCGATACGTGCGACACCACCGCCGCGTGCTGGCCCTTGGCGGTCACGAACTCGTGCCGCAACCCGATGCCTGGCAGTGCTGTGCGTTCCGCGTCCACCGGTCGAACCCTCCTCATGGTCATGCCGAACTGGCCCACTGTCCCCGACCGATATGGCCGAATTACCGTTGAATCATGACAGTCCTGTGACAAAAACGCTCGTCCCCAATGTTCATCCGGGTGTTCCCTCCCGCTGGCCAACGGTCGGCAGACTCAGCCCGTACCAAGATCCTCTAGTACGGAGCGTTGACCTTGGCCCCGCGTGGACGTCGGCGGTGGCGGGGAGCGGCCTGCGTGTTCGCGGTCGTCGTCCTCGCCGGACTGGCCGTTCCCGGGACGGCCGCCGCGCACCCGTTCGGGGATCCGCAGGCCGTGGCCGTCGGGCTCGCCGACGGCCGGCCGGAGATCGTCCGGGTGCGCTGGCGGGTCGGTGGGCTGGACGACCTCACGCTGCTGGGGGTGTCGCTCGGCATCCTGCCGCAGGACCGGGTCATGCTCGACGGCGCCGTCTTCTACCGCGACGCCGACGCGGCCGCGATCGCACCCGCGCCCGCCTTCGCGACGTACCTCCTCGAACGGATCACGGTCCGGACCGGCGAGCAGGCCTGCCCGGGGGTGCTGCAGCCGGTCGAGGACCTCGCCAGGCGTGGGGTGACGATCGACTACGCCTGCCCGGGGCCGGTCGGGACCGCGTCGGTCGCCGTGCGGACGCTGACCGACCTGCATCCGGCCTACCAGACCCTCGCCACCGGGCCCGACGGGCAGCGGACCGTGTACCGGCAGGGTGCCGAGTCCCATGACTGGCCGCTCGGCGACGCACCGGCATCCGCACCCGCGTCCGGGCGTGCCGCTGTGATCCAGCTCACCGCCGTCGTCGTCGCCGTGCTCGTCGCGGTCGCCGTCGCGTGGTTGGTGAGCCGTCGGATGCGGCGCAGGAGGGCGTTGGCATGAGCGGTTCCGGAGCGAAGCGGAGGAGGCCGCTCATCATGGGCCCAGTTTGGAACTCGTGCGGCCGGAGCGAAGCGGAGGCCGCATGAGCGACAGGCTGCAGGAGTTTGTCAATGCCCCCGGCATCGCGCCGCTCGCGTTCCTGTTCGCGTTCCTGGCCGGTGCCGGGCACGCGCTGGGGCCCGGGCACGGCAAGAGCCTCGCGGCGGCGTACCTGGCGGGCTCCCGCGGCCGCATCCGCGACGCCGCCTGGCTCGGCGGCACGGTCGCCGCGATGCACACCGTGTCGGTGCTGGCCATCGGCGTCGCGTGGACGTTCTTCTCGCTGTCCGACCTGGTCCGGATGGAGCAGCTGACCGGCTGGCTCCAGCTCGTCGCGGGCCTGCTCGTCATCGGCACCGGCATCTGGCTGATCCGCCGCAACATGCACGGTCGTCATCACCACCACCATCACGGCGATGACGACCACCACCACCATGAACACGAGCACGAGCACGGCCAGGTGAAGAAGCCCGGGCTGGTGCTGCTCGGGATGTCCGGCGGGCTCACGCCCTCGCCGGCCGCGTTCCTCGTCCTCGCCACCGGCCTGTTCGTCGGCCGCGCCGGGTTCGCGCTGCTGCTCGTGCTCACCTTCGGCGCCGGCATGGCCGTCGTCCTCTTCGGCGTCGGCGTCCTCGCGATCGCCGGCCGCACCGTCCTCACCAGAACCCCCCGCCTCCACGCCGCCGCCCGCGTGGCCCCCGTCCTCGCCGCCGGCGGCATCACCGTCTTCGGCGCCGGCATCGTCGCGTTCGCCGCGATGCACCTCGTCACCGTCACATAAGGAGAACCATGAGGCACCGACTACGGCGGGCGCTCCCGATCGCGCTCGCCGTCGTCCTCGCCGGCGGGTCCGTGCCCACGGACGCCGTCGCGGAGAACGCACCGCCGCTCACCGGCGGCGCGCCCGTGCTCAACCTGAGCGACGGGCAGACCCTCGAAGGGCGCGTCCGGGTCGAGGCCGAGCCGACCGTGGAGAACGACTCCGTCGTCGCGCTGACCGTCGACGGCAAGGCCGTCGGGGCCGCGCCGACGAAGGGCACCGCGCGCTTCGCGTTCGACATGGGCGGCAACGGTACCGAGGCCCGCTACCACAACTACATCACCGTCAACGACCACACCGCCGAGGCGGACCGGGTCTACTTCCCGGACATCCCCGGCGGCCGCAGCGGCGCCCTGGAGTTCCCCGGCGCCTGGCTGCACGCGGGCGTCAACACGATCACCGTGCACGCCGGCGCGAACTGGGTCGACACCACCAACGCCGGCGCGGTGGGCGTCGAGACCCTGCCGTTCGGCGAGGGCCTGCGCTGCCCGAACTACGACGACTTCCCGCTGAGCAGCCTCGCCCTGAGCCTGCTCGGCGTCGTGGCCGACGGCGAGGAGAACGCCTTCAGCTACAGCTTCGGCGACGGCACCTGCGGCAGCTCCAAGAACCTCCTGGTGAAGGACCTGACGTTCGTCGTGTCCGGCGAGCCCGGCTCGACCGCCGGCCTGGGCGTCGACCTCGACACCGGCACGCTGGACAACGGCGCCCACACGGTCGTCGCCACCACGAGGTCCGGCGCCACCGCGCAGGCGCTCGTCGCCGTGAACAACGCGCCCGCCGGTGCCCCGAAGATCTCCCCGGCAGACGGCTCGCTCGTGCGCGGCACCCGGCCGGTCATCGCCGCGCTCACCGGCGCGCCCGGCGTCGGCAGCGTGCAGTCCCTGGCGATCGACGGCAGCCCGGCCGAGAACGCCGAGTCCCTCGCGGCCGGCACCGCGACGCTCGCGCTCACCGTCGAGGCCGGCAACTCTGCCGAGGCGAAGTACCACAACTACCTGCTCGTCAACGGCAACCGGGTCGACCTCGGCGGCGACTCCGGCGTCACCGGCGCCGAGACCGCGACGCTCAGGATCCCGCACCGGTACCTCAAGCCCGGCGACAACACGATCCTGCTCAAGACCGGCGACTACAACGGCACCCTCAGCGGGGCCACCTGCGCCAACCACGACGACTTCCGGGTCACCCGGGCGTCGGTCAGCCTCACGCTGGGCACGTCGGGGACGGTCACCGCCGGCCCGACGTACCTGGTCACCACCGCCACGAGCGGCGCGGTGACGAGGGAGGCGACGACCGCCGCCTCCCTCGCCCTCGGCGACGGCACCTGCGGCGCCAACAAGGAGGCCGAGTTCCACTTCGACGTGGCGGACGCCCCGACCATCCGCACGGTCGAGACGCTCGGCGCGGGCACCGACGCCCACCTGCGGGCGTTCGTCGGAGGCAACGGCGCCGACAGCGGCTTCGACAACGTCGTGCGGATCAACGGCATCCCGCTGAACCTCGGCATCTGGGAGAAGGAGGTCGCCGACCTCACGTTCCCGAACGAGTGGCTCGTCCCCGGCGTCAACGTCGTCGAGTTCGTCGCCGGCAGCGACCACGGCAGCGCCAAGGCCGGCGGCTGCGACAACTACGACGACTTCACGCTGCGCGACTTCCAGCTCGCCCCGGCGGGCGCGAAGGCGACGCTGCTGAGCCGCGAGATCGCCGGGAACACCGTGACGATCGGCTCGGCGAGCTACCCGGCCGGCCAGCCGGTGACCGTGTACATCGGCGACGGCACCTGCGGCAGCAGCAACAACGGCGTGCTCACCAAGACCGTCCTGTTCGACGTCACCGCCGAGAACGGCGGCGCGCTGCCGGCGCTCGGCCGGCGGGCCGACGTCGACACCACCAAGCTCGGCGACGGCGGGCACAGCATCACGGCCGTCGTCGGCGACAAGACCTCGACCCGGCGGTTCACGGTCGACAACACCGCGCCGGAGGTGGCCGACAGCGTGCCGGCCGAGGGTCAGCGGCTCACGTCGACCGTCGCGCTCGTGGTCCAGGTCAAGGACGCCTCCGGGGTCGCCGGCACGCCGGTGATCACGCTCGACGGCAAGGTCGTCGCGCAGGGCGACCTGATCGGCCGCGGGCTGGCCGCCGGCGCGCACACGATCGCGGTCACCGCGGCCGACGTGCTGGGCAACGCGGCCACCCGGGAGATCCACTTCACCAGCGCGAGCATCCCGGACGTTCCGTCCGAGCTGACCGCGACCGTCGGCGACCCCAACGCGCCGGCCGCCACGCTGTCGGCGAAGATTCCCGGCCCGGCCGGCGTGCCGCTCACGGCGACCTTCACCAGGGCCGACCAGGTCCTGCCGACCGGCGGCTACCAGGGCACGGCGACGTCGGTGCCGACCACGCTCGACGTGGCCCACGACGCCGCGGTACAGCTGGAGTCGCTCCACCCGCTCGACGGCCGGACGATCGACACACCGTCCGGGCGTGACGTGGTGTTCCAGCGCTACGACCTGAGCGTCGGCGCCGCGCCGGACCCGATCCTGCGGTGGGAGGGCAGCATCGACCCCGAGCGGGTCGTGGCGCTGCGCGTGTGGGACCCGGCGGCCAAGCGCTGGACGGTGCTCACCAGCGCCCGCGGGCAGGCCGGTCACACCACGGTGCTGGCCGCGCCGGTCGGCGCCGAGCACCGTGACGGCGGTACCGTCCACGTCCTGGTCACCGGCGAGGACCCCTTCGCCGACGACCTGTCGCCCCGCGACGCCACGGCGCAGCAGGACAAGGACCGCTTCGAGGACCCGGCCACCTACGACTTCGCGCTCGCGCACTTCACCGACACGCAGTACCTCAGCGAGGGCGCGGCCGGCGGCACCTACGACGACTGGGACGGCCGTGCCGAGCCCTCCGACGTGATGGCCGCCGAGGAGCAGGCGATCTGGGCCGCGGCGTACCGCGGCACGACCCAGTGGATCGCCGACAACCGCGAGGGACGCAAGATCGCGTACACCGCGCACACCGGCGACATCATCGAGAACGACTACTACGACCCGCTCGCGAAGAACCCGGACGGCACGCTGCTGCGGCCCGGCCTCAACGAGCAGGTCGAGCGGGAGCTCGCGGCGGCGTCGGAGTACCAGAAGGTGCTCGACGACAACGGCGTGGTCAACCAGGTCATCGCCGGCAACCACGACGACCAGCTGGGCGCCGAGACGGGTCCCGACTCGCGGTTCAGCAGGACGTTCAGCGCCGACCGCTACTACGGCGTCGCCAAGACGTGGCCCGCGGGCACCGAGTACCACGCCTGGGACGAGCAGGTCGCGGCCGACGGCAGCGTCATCCCCGGCCGGGACAACCAGAACAACTACGTGCTGTTCTCCGCCGGCGGCCTGGACTTCGTCGCGGTCGGCCTGTCGTACGGCGTGACGCCGCAGGAGGCCAGGTGGGCCGACTCGGTGTTCAAGCGGTACAAGGACCGCAACGGCATCCTGCTGTCGCACGACTACCTGAAGCCGTCGGTCAACCCGGACGGCCGCGGCGCGGACTTCTCGGCGCCGGACGGCTCGCCCCTCTACAAGCAGGTCGTCGAGGCCAACCCGAACGTCTTCCTGGTGCTGGCCGGCCACGAGCACGGCGTCGGCACGAACGTGAAGTCGAAGGTCGGCGTCACGGTCACCCACGACGTCGTGGAGCTGCTGGCGGACTACCAGTTCTACACGGTGTCCGCCGGTGACCTGTGGCCCGGGCGGGTCGACGCCAACGGCAACGTCGACGTCAACGGCGACGGCACGGTGGACCACAAGGCCACCGACCGCCTCCAGTTCGGCGCCAGCTTCCTGCGGCTGCTGCAGTTCGACGTCGACCGGGCCGAGGTGCACATCGACACGTACTCGCCGTTCCTGAACAACTTCGGGGCGACCGAGTACGACATCCGGGCCGACGGCAGCCAGACGAAGCCGCGGTACAACGGGGCCGAGGACAACCTGACCCTGCCGGTCGACCTCACCAGCCGCAAGACGTCGTTCGCCACCGACTCCCTCGCGCTGTACGTGCCGGGCGGCACGATCGCGCAGCAGGAGGTCACGGCGAACGGGACCGCGACGGTCACCTGGTCCGGCCTGGCGCCGGCCACGTCGTACGGCTGGATCGTCTCGGCGACGAGCGCCGACGGCGGCGCGGCGGTGGCTCAGCCGGCGGTCTTCCGCACGGTCAAGGCGAAGCCGCAGGTGACGGCGACGGCCGCGCCGGTCGACTGGGGTACCGCGGCGAAGGTCGACGTCACCGTGGCGGCCGGTAGCCTGCCGGTCACCGGCACCGTCGAACTGCGCGAGGGCAGCACCGTGCGCGGCCGGGCCGCGCTGGCCAACGGCCGGGCGACGTTCGCCCTGCCGGCCGGGCTGTCCGGCGGCGTGCACAACCTGACCGCGTCCTACCTCGGCGCCGACGGCTACGAGCCGGCCGAGGCCGGCGTCGCCGTCACGGTGAACCTGCCGCCGGCGTGGGCCGCAACCACCCAGTACAAGTTCAACGCCCGGGTGACCTACCAGGGCAAGGTGTACCAGGCGGCCTGGGCGACGCAGAACCAGAAGCCCGGCGACCCGACCGGTCCGTGGCAGGAGATCGCCATGGCCGAGGACGGCGCCGCGCTGTGGACCGCGTCGCGGATCTTCAACAACGGCGAGTACGCCACGTACCAGGGCAAGCAGTGGCGCGCCATGTGGTGGACCCGCAACCAGGCGCCGGGCGACCCGAACGGCCCGTGGGAGGAGATCGCTCCGCCGCCGCCGGGTGGCGGCCCGGCGGCGTGGACGCCGACGCGGGTGTACAACGCCGGAGACCGGGTGACGTACCAGAACCACGTGTACGAGGCGAAGTGGTACACCCGCAACCAGAAGCCGGGCGACAAGAACGGGCCCTGGAAGCTGGTCAGCTAGGTCGCAGGTGGTCCTGCTGCTGGTGCGGGCCGCACCAGCAGCAGGACCCGGACACCCTCGTACTCCTCCATGCGCGCCACCGAGAACTCGTCGCGCAGGAGCCGTGCCTCGGCCGCGTCCATCTCGGCGAACGGGTCGTCGCTGCGGGCCGTGGTCATCAGCCAGACCCGGTCGAAGCGCAGCAGGCAGCCGCGCAGGTCCTCGCAGCGCGCGCCGTCGTAGTTGCCGGCCTCCCGCGGGTCCTGGGCCAGGAACGCGCCGCGCAGCTCGATGCCGCGCGGGCGCAGGTAGTAGGCCGGCATGTGCGGGTGCAGGATCGCGTCGTTGTCGCCGGCGATGACGAGCCCGTCCGTCGACTTCGCGCCGGCGAACGCGGCGGAGGCGGCCCGGTAGTCGGGGTAGCCGAGCAGCGGGTCCTGCCGCAGCTCGACGTTGCCCGGCACCATGAGCGCGAACACCCCGACCAGCACGGCGACGCCGGCCCGGCGGGCGATGCCCGGCGGCCACGCCGTCGCCGTGCGCCACAGCGCCGCGGCGGCGAGGACGAACCACGGCGGCAGGGCGAACAGCAGGTACCGCAGCGACGCCAGGTTCAGCACGTCCATCGCCGGGATCACCAGCGCGTACGGGAACGCGGCCCACGCGACGAGGGCGATGACGCGGCTGCGGGCGGCCGGGACCAGGCACGCCCCGAGCACCGCGAACCACACCACGGCGGCCGCCGCCAGGTCGTTGCGGAACGCGTAGACGACCAGGAACAGCGCCTCGTCGAAGCCGCGCGCGCCGCCGCCGATCTGGCCCTGCTGCTGGTACCCCCGGATCACCACCGGCAACAGGGCGAGCAGCGTCGCCGCCGACGCGACCGCCCACCCGGCCACCAGGCCCCGCCGGCCGCCCTCCCGGCGCACGCTCCACAGCACGGCGAGGCCGTGGGGGAGCAGCACCATGAGCGCGACCAGGTGCACCGCCCCGGCGCCGAGCAGCGCCAGGGCGTAGGCGGCCCACCAGCCCCGGCGGGCGCCGTCGAGCATCATGACCAGGACCAGGGTGGCGCCGGAGGCGAACATGACCGCGAACGCGTACGGGCGGGCGGTCTGCGCGTACAGGCCCATGAACGGCACCGCCGACATGAGGCAGCCGGCCAGCAGCCCGACGGCCGGCTGGTAGACCCGGGTCGCGATCCGCACCACGAACCAGGTCGCGGCCGCCATCGCCAGCACCGACGGCACGCGCAGGGACAGCGGCGAGTCGCCGAACAGTCGGATCCACTCGTGCATGAGCAGGTAGTACGGCGCCTGCACGGTGTCGAGGTGCCCGATGAGCGTGCCGAAGTCGCGCCGGTCGAGCGTCGCCGCCCACCACGTCGCGTACTCGTCGAGCCACAGCTGCCGGCTCCGGGCGCCGATGAACCCGGTGGCGAGCGTGAGCACGACGGGCAGGGCGAGCAGCGGCCAGGGCAGCGGGGTGTCGGCCGGGACGGCCCGGCGCCGCCCGGCGATCGCCGGCCGGTCGGAGACGGTCAGCACGCCACGCCCCCCTGCCGCAGGCTGTCCTTGAACGCGGCCAGGTTGGCCGGGCTGTCGTCGTAGCGCCAGTCGTACCGCGAGCCCTGCCCGGGCGGCCGCATCGACCACACGAAGCCGACGATGCGCGGGTGGGCCTTGAGCCACGGCCCGAACGCCTTCAGCCAGCCGGTCTTCGCCTTGCTCGGCCGCACCCCCACCTCGGTGAGGATGAGCGGCTTCTTCGTCACCTTGTCGAGCTGGTCCAATGTGGACTTGTAGGTGGCGTCCGGGTTCGCCTCGAACTCGCCGTAGCCGGTCAGGCCGGCGAAGTCGACGACGTCGTCGCCGGGGTAGAACTCCCGGATCGGCGTGCGCACGGCGCCGCGCACGATGTTCGGCGACCAGACCCACAGCGCGTTCGTGGCGCCGGCCGCGTCGAACAGGGCCACGACGTGCCGCCAGGCCTCGCGGTACTGCGCCGGGGTGTTCTTCCCGACCGGGCCCCACGGGTACCAGGCGCCGTTCATCTCGTGCGCGAACCGCAGCAGCAGCGGCCGGCCGTAGGCGCGGACCTCGGCGGCGATGCGGCGGTACTCGGCGTCGTGGCTGCCGTCGATCGTCTTGGCGAGGGTCCAGCGCGGGTCGTTGACCTTGCCGTCCTGCCACGGTTCGAGGGCGAGCAGCGGCACGCCGGGCAGCGCGGCGAGCTGCGCGGCCGACACGCCGCCGGTGACCGCGCTGAACACCTCGACCCAGCCGGGCCGGCAGCCGGTCGCCGTCGCGACCTTCTCGACCGACGCGGGGTCGGTGTGCAGCGCGTTCACGCCGAACACCGGCCCGTCCCGCAGCACGTCCTCCGGCTTGGCCACGGCGGTCGCCGGGCTCGCCGCCGGGCTGGCGGGTGCGGCGGTACCGCCGGTGTCGCGCGACTGCGGGGCCGGCCGCTCGGCCTCGCGGCCGGCGAGCCCGGCAAGGGTGATGACGACGATCGCGCCCAGCGCGAGCACCACGGTTCTGCGCACGTTCATACCGTCACCCGCGCGGCGAGGCGGGCCCGGCGGGCCGCGGCGAGGACCTCTTCGGCGCTGGTGACGACCGTGCGGTCGGCCGGCTCCGGGTCCGGGTCGGGGTCGGCCGCCGGCAGCGCGTACCGGCCGAGCGTCAGCGGCAGCAGGAACCACGCGGCCGGCAGGGCGAACAGCACGGTGACCCAGTAGTCGCGCCAGTCGTGGGCGGCGACGCCCCAGCCGATGCCGGCCCACACCGCGAGCTGGGTCGGCAGCACCCACCAGCGGACCAGCCGCAGGACCCGGCGGGCCGTCGGGGTGTGCCGGGCCGCGCCCGTGGCCACCCAGCCGGCCGTGCGGCCGCGCAGGGCGTCCCAGATCGCGACCGCGTGGCAGAAGCCGATGAGGGCCTGCACCCGCAGTACCACGGGAGTCCATCGACCGTCGGTGAGCAGGGGCATGACCACGAGCCAGACCAGGACCGTGCCCGCGAGCGAGAAGTAGTTCATCGGCCGGATCTGGTCCGGGAACCACCACACCATGAGCAGCAGCGGCACCGGGCCGGTGAACGTGGTGACGGCGGTCGCGATGTAGTACAGGAAGCCCGTCCAGAAGCACAGCTTCTGCCGCCGCGACAGGGCCCGGGTGCGGTGGAACTCGCGGTCGGCGAGCAGCGACATCGAGCCGGTGCACCAGCGGTACTGCTGGTTGGCGAAGCCGTCGAGGTTGTCCGGGCACATGCCCTTGGCCAGGATGACCGGGACGTAGCGGGTGCCGAACCCGGCGAGCTTCAACCGCACCCCGGTCCACACGTCCTCGCTGTGGCCGATCTGCGCGAAGCCGCCGCTCTTCTGCAGGGCCGTGCGGCGGTACAGCGCGTTGGTGCCCACGCAGATCGCCGCGTCGACGCCGTCGCGGGCCGGCTGGATCCAGCGGTAGAACAGCTCCTGGGTGGCGGCCGCCGCCCGCTGGAGCCAGTTGAACCGCGGGTGGGCCACGTCGAAGTACTGCGGCGTCTGCACGATCCCGGTCGCGGGGTCGTCGAAGTACGGCAGCATCTCCCGCGTCATGTCGGACCGCGCCGCGAAGTCCGCGTCGAAGACGTGGATGAAGTCGCCGTCGGAGTGCTCGAACGCGTGCTTGAGGTTGCCCGCCTTCTTCATCCGGCCGCGGTCGGGCCGGCAGAGGTAGACGGCGTGGTACCGCTCGGCGAGCCAGCGCACCGACGCCCGGCCGGAGTCGTCGCACACGTAGACGGTGAGCCGGTCGGCCGGCCAGTCGAGGGTCGCCGCGTGCATGATGGTGTTGCGCAGCACGTGCATCGGCTCCCCGGCGGTCATCACGAACACGTCGACGGTGGGCAGCTCGTCCGGCGGCCGCCAGTTCGCGACCCGCTCGCGGTGCTCGTCGATGTTCGAGCGGCGCCGGCGGGTCGACGAGACGATGGAGACGCCGACCGTGACGGTCAGGAAGCCCACGACGATGAACAGCCCGGCGGTCCACCAGTTGTTCAGCGCGAGCTGCACCAGGCCGTAGGCCACGCCGAGGAACGACGCGACGGAGAACGCGAAGACGCCCCGGCTCTGGGCGCCGTAGTAGAGGAACTTCTCGTTGCGGCCGGGCGGCTCGGGCAGGTACGGCTCGGGCTTGCTGGCGCGGCGCACTACCGATGGCCTTTCGTCGAAGCAGACATGGGCTTCCACCGGGCGGCCGCGGCCGGATCCTCGGCCCGCGACCGTCCGGTTGAGGGGCGTGACGGCGTCCGGTCCACGATGTGTGTGGATGTCTCAAGGTGCAAGGAGAACCCGCCCGATCTCACCCGCCGAATCACCCCGGGTGACCTCGCGCGGACTACCGTGATGTGCCGCGGGCACAGAGGGGTAATGTCCGCTGGGTGACGGGTCGGCAGCGGGCGGGCGCCGTGCGGCCGGCGATCGTGGTCGGGGCGCTCGGGGTCGTGTTCGGAGACATCGGGACCAGCCCCATCTACACCCTCCAGACCGTGTTCAACCCGGCCGACCCGCATCCCGTGCCGGTCAGCACCGCCAACGTCTTCGGGGTCGTCTCGCTCGTCTTCTGGTCCGTGATGATCATCGTCACGGTCACCTACGTACTGCTGGCCATGCGCGTCGACAACGACGGCGAGGGCGGCATCATGGCGCTCATCACGCTCGTGCGGCGCTGGGGCGGCCCGGCCGGGCGGCGGACCGGCGCCGTGCTCGCCGGGCTCGGCATCTTCGGGGCCGCGCTGTTCTTCGGCGACAGCATGATCACGCCGGCGATCTCGGTGCTGTCGGCGGTCGAGGGCGTCAAGGTGGTGCAGCCGTCGCTCGGTGAGCTCGTCGTGCCGGTCACCGCCGTGATCATCGTCGCGCTGTTCCTGGTCCAGCGGCGCGGCACCGCGGCCGTCGGCCGGGTGTTCGGGCCGGTCATGATCCTGTGGTTCGTCACGATCGGCGTGTGCGGGATCGGCGGCATCGCCAGGCACCCCGGCATCCTGCGGGCGCTCTCGCCGACGTACGCGATCGGGTTCCTGGCCGGGCACTTCGAGGTCGCGTTCTTCGCCCTGGCCGCGATCGTGCTCGCGGTCACCGGGGCCGAGGCGCTGTACGCCGACATGGGCCACTTCGGCCGCAGGGCCATCACCTGGGGGTGGCTGGGCCTGGTCCTGCCGGCCTGCGTGCTGAGCTACCTCGGCCAGGGCGCGCTGATCCTCGCCGACCCGGCCCACATCAGCGGCCCGTTCTTCCTGCTCGCGCCGTCCTGGGGCCGCCTGCCGCTGGTCGTCCTGGCGACCGCGGCGACGGTCATCGCCTCACAGGCGGTCATCACCGGCGCGTACTCCGTGGCCTCCCAGGCCGCCCAGCTCGGCTACCTGCCGCGGCTGCGGGTCACGCACACCTCGGAGTCGACGATCGGCCAGATCTACGTCCCGTGGATCAACTGGCTGCTCATGGTCTCGGTGCTCACGCTGGTCTTCGCGTTCCGCAGCTCGGCCGCCCTCGCGTACGCGTTCGGCATGGCCGTCACCGGCACGATCACCATCACCACGCTGATGTTCTTCTACGTCGCCCGCCAGCGCCGGCTTGCCGCGCCCTGGCTGCTCGGCGTGGGCGCCGCCGCCCTGCTCCTCGTCGACCTGCTGTTCGTCGGGGCCAACCTGACCAAGCTCGTCCACGGCGCCTGGCTGCCGCTGCTCATCGCCCTGACCGCGTTCACGATCATGACCACCTGGCAGCGCGGCCGCCAGATCGTCACCGCCGAGCGGCAGCGCCGCGAGGGCTCCCTGCGCGCGTTCATCGAGCAGCTGCGCAGCGACCCGGCGCTGACGATCCGGGTCCCGGGCACGGCGGTCTTCCTGAACCGCGGCAGCCAGACGGCCCCGCTCGCCCTGCGCGACAACGTGGAGCACAACCACGTCCGCCACGACCACGTGATCATCATGTCGATCGAGACGGAGCCGGTACCGCGGGTCGCCCCCGCCGACCGCCTCGTGTCGGACGACCTGGGCTACGCCGACGACGGCATCGTCCACGTCAGCGTGCGCTTCGGCTACGTGGAGCGCCCGGACGTCCCCGCCGCGCTCCGCCTGCTCAAGCCGGAGGCGACCGAGGGCGAGCTCCAACTGGACCAGGTGTCGTACTTCCTGTCCAAGATCGAACTGCGCGCCGGCCCCGACCCGGCGCTGGCCCCGTGGCGCAAGCGCCTGTTCATCGCGACCTCGCTGATCACCGCGGACGCGGCCGAGCACTTCAACCTGCCCCGCGACCGCACGGTCATCATGGGCTCCCACATCGAGGTCTGACCCACCCTCCCCGACCGCCTCATGATCGATGGCGAGTTCTGGCTGCCATGGCGACCAGCAGCCGCCATCGATCAAGGACTGCGCCGCCAGGGCCGAAGGCGCGGGTGTTCGCCGATGGCGGCCCGGCGCCATCGCTGTCGCGGCCATGATCAAGGGAAGCTCCTGGCTGCCAGGACGACCAGAAGTTTCCCTTGATCATGAGACGGCCGCGCGGGTCCGAGCGGCGCCGCAGATATCCGAAATGTCGGGCGGCGAGTCCCAATGCGGCGGCCCTGTGTCCCGTGCCACTTGGTGCCTTTGTGGTGCCAATCTGTGTCAGATGGCATTGCTGTGGTGCCATCAGTGTGCCACTATGGCACCGCTCGCGTCGATCGGCGCGGGCGAACCGTGGGGAGGACACGTCATGTTCGAGCGGTGGGGGCGGTTTGTCGTCAAACGGGCCTGGTGGGTCATCGGAGGGTGGGTGGTCGGCGCCCTGCTCGTCATCGGGCTGCTGCCGGGGCTGTCCGACATCACCAGCGGCGACCAGGGCAGCTTCCTGCCCGGCAGCTACGAGTCGGTACAGGCGATGGACCTGGCCAGAACCGCGTTCCCCGAGCAGGTCACGTCCAACGCCATCGTCGTCGTGAAGCGCGCCGACGGCGCGCCGCTCACCGAGGCCGACCAGGAGCGGGTCGGGGCGCTCGCCACGGCGATCGGCGACGCGCACATCGCCGGGATCGGGCAGCCGGTGACCGGGCCGCCGGCCGTCGCGCCGAACCGGCTGGTCCAGCTGGTCAACGTGCCCATCACCGCGGCCCTGACCGACAGCCGGGGGCAGCTCGACGCGGTGACGAAGACCCGCGACACCATCGCGGGCAACCTGGCCGGCACCGGGCTGAGCGCCGGGGTCACCGGGCAGGTGGCCCAGGTCGTCGACAACAACGACACCTTCAACACCGCGTTCGCGGTCGTCGGCGCGGCCACGTTCGCGCTCATCATCGTGCTGATCCTGATCATCTTCCGGAGCCCGATCGCCGCGCTGCTGCCGATCGTCGTCATCAGCGTGGTGCTGCAGGTCTCGTCGAGCCTCATCGCGGCGGCCGGCAAGCTGTTCGGCTTCCACGTCGACCAGAGCCTGCAGACGCTGCTGCTGATCGTGCTCTACGGCATCGGCACGGACTACCTGCTCTTCCTGCTGTTCCGGTACCGGGAGCGGCTGCGCGCCGGCGCGGACCGGAAGACCGCCATGGTCGACGCGGTCGCCCGGGTCGGCGAGGTGATCACGTCGGCCGCCGCGGCGGTCATCGTCGCGTTCCTGGTGCTGCTGCTGGCCACCTTCGGCGGGTTCGGGTCGCTCGGCCCGGCGCTCGCCATCGCCGTCTTCGTCATGCTGGTCACCGGGCTGACCCTGATCCCGGCGCTGGTCAGCCTGATCGGGCCGGCGACGTTCTGGCCGTCGAAGGCCTGGCGGCGCGAGCCGAAGGGCACCGCCTTCGCCCGGATCGGCGCGGCGGTCGGCCGGCGGCCCGCGGTCACGGCCGTCGCCTCCGGCCTGGTCCTGGTCGCCCTCGCCAGCGGGGCGCTGCTGTTCAAGGCGGACTACGACTTCGCGGCCGGCTTCCCGAGCACGACCGAGTCCGCCCGGGCGGCCGCCGACCTGGAGCGCGGCTTCCCGCAGGGCGCGCTCGACCCCACCGAGGCGTACCTGACCACCAGCGACGGGAGCAGGCTCACGCCCGCGCAGCTCGAGCAGTTCGCCGCGGCCGCCGCGACCGTGAACGGGGTCGGTGGCGTGCAGCCGCCGGTCACGGCATCCGGCGGTACCGTGGCCCGCTTCGCCCTGCTGCTCGACGTCAACCCGGCGTCCAACGAGGCGATCACCCTGGTCCACGACCACCTGCGCGACGACCTGCACGCCGTCGCGCCGCCCGGCACCCGGGTGCTGGTCGGCGGCACCACGGCGATCTACGCGGACATCAACTCGGCCAACAACCGCGACCTGTCGGTGATCCTGCCCGTCGCGGCGCTGCTCATCGCGGTCATCCTCGCCCTGCTGCTGCGCAGCGTCGTCGCGCCGCTGTACCTGGTGCTCGCGGTGCTGCTCAACTTCGCCGCCACCCTCGGCTCGGCCATCTACCTGTTCCAGAGCCTGGCCGGCCGGCCCGGGGTGACCTTCCAGCTGCCGATCGTGCTGTACCTCTTCGTCCTCGCGATCGGCACCGACTACAACATCCTGATGATCGCCCGGCTGCGCGAGGAGGCCCGGGCCGGCCACGAGCCCCGCGCCGCCGCCGCGCTCGGCGTGCGGCACGCCGGGCCGTCCGTCGCCGCGGCCGGCCTGATCCTCGCCGGCACCTTCGCGGTGCTGGCCCTCGCCCCGGTCTCGTTCCTGCAGCAGATCGGGTTCTCGGTGGCGGCCGGCATCATGCTGTCGGCGTTCGTGATGTCGATGTTCCTGGTGCCGTCGCTCACCGCACTGCTCGGGCACGCCGCCTGGTGGCCGGGGCGCGGCGACGTCGGCCGGCCCGGGCCCGCTCAGCCGGCGGAGAGGGTGAGGTCGGCCTCGATGCCGTAGTGGTCGGACAGGTACACCGAGCGCCCGTCCCGCAGCGGCACCCGCTCCTCCTCGAAGACCAGCCGGCAGGCGGCCGTCGCGCCGCGCACCAGGACGTGGTCGAAGGCGGGAGGGGCGGGCCACTGCGGGGTCGGGCGGTACGTCGGTCGCGGGTCGCCCGCCATCGCGTCCGTCAGGCCCGTCGCGGCGCGGAAGTCGGCCAGGACGGCGGCGTCGCGGGGCACGTTCAGATCGCCGGTGACGACCACCGGCATCGCCGGGTCCAGCGCCGCCACCGCCCCCGCCAGGTGGGTCAGCTCGGCCCGCGCGACCGCCGTCCAGCGGTTCGCCGGGGACCAGTCGTCGTCGCGGTTGGCCGACAGGTGCGTGTTCACGACGGCCAGCCGGCCGGCCGGGGTCTCCAGCACGGCCACCTGGGCCCCCTTGCGCATGAGCCGCTCCGGGCGGGCCGGGCCGGTCACCGGGAACCGGGTGAACGAGCAGCTGACGACGGGCCGGCGCGACAGCAGCACCAGCCCACCCTTCAGGATGGGGATTCCGTGGTACCGCCGGTGCGTGTACGCCGGCGCCAGCTCCGCGAGCAGCCGCGCGCCGCCGCGGGTCAGCACCTCCTGGAGGCACACCACGTCGTACGGGGTCGCCGCGAGGTGCGCCGCGAGGGCGCGCAGTCGGGCCCGGACGTCACCCTTGAAGAGGGTGTTGAGGGTCAGCAGCCGCATCCCGCCATTCCAGCACGGTCGATCAACGGCGGCGCTTGTGCTGCGCGCGGCGGGCGAGCGGCGCGTTGTCGAGGATGACGATGCACTTGTTCTCGAGGCGGACCCAGCCGCGGCTCGCGTACTGCGCGAGGACCTTGTTCACCGACTCGCGCGAGGCGCCCACGTACTGCGCCAGCTCGGTCTGGGTGAGGTCGTGCACGACCCGCGTGCCGCCCTCCTCGGCCACGCCGAACTGGTCGGCGAGCTGGATGAGCTGGCCGGCGACCCGGCCGGAGACGTCGCTGAACAGCCGGTCGTCGACCGTGGCCCGGTTGCCGCGGATGCGCCGCGCGACGACCTGGAGCAGGTGCTCGGCGACGTCCGGGCGCTGGGCCATCCAGCGGTGCAGCGCGGTGCGGCCGAGGCGGGCCAGCCGGGCGTCCGCCACCACGGTCGCGGTGGTGACCCGGGGGCCGCCGTCGATGACCTCCAGCTCGCCGAACTGCTCGTCCGGGCCGAGCAGCGACAGCAGGCACTCGCGGCCGTCGCTGGCGCTGCGGCTGAGCTTCACCTTGCCGGACAGCAGCACGTACAGGTAGTCGCCGGTGTCGCCCTCGCGGTAGAGCACCGTGCGGCGCTCGGCGGTGACGGTCTCGAACTGCGGCGACGCCGCGATCTCGGCGATCTCGGCGATCTCGACGGCGTCGACGGTCTCGGGGGTGTCGAACAGGCCGGACATGTCCAGCGTGCCGGCGGTGGTCGTGATGGTCATGAGCCCTCCCAGCGTGGGACCCGGACCCGGTGCGGCGGTACCGAGTACCATTCGGACGGTACTAGATACCACAGACGCGAGGCAACAGGTCGCCGCGACGATGCGCGAGGATGGCACGGTGAACGGGACTGGGGTACGGGAGCGGCTGGTCGACGCGGCGTTCGAGCTGTTCGACGAGCGCGGGTACGAGCAGACGACCGTCGACGACATCGCCGACCGGGCGGGCGTCGGCCGCACCACGCTCTTCCGGCACTACCGGTCGAAGGAGGACGTGATCTTCCCGGACCACGACCGGCTCATCGCCGACGTCCGGGACCGCCTGGCCACCTCCACGGCCGGCTCGGCCCTCGTGGCGGTCGTCGAGGCCGTCCGGCTGGTACTGCTGCACTACATCGAGGAGGCCGACCGGGCCCGCCACCGCTACGCGCTGACCAGCCGGATCGCCGTCCTGCGGGACCGGGAGATCGCCAGCGTCGCGCGCTACCAGCGGCTGTTCCGCGAGTTCATCGCCGGCCGGATGGCCCCCGAGCCCGGCGCGGCCCTGCGCGCCGAGCTCATGGCCGCCGCCGTGGTGTCTGCCCACAACCACGTCCTGCGCCGCTGGCTGCGCCGCGACACGGCCGAGCCCGCCGCCGAGCTCGACGCGGCCATGGCCCAGGTGATCGCGCTGTTCACCGAGTCGGCCGCGGCCTCCGGCTCCACCGTGCTCGTCCTGCACGACCGTCGCGACCCCGAGGTGGTCGCGGCCACCATCCGCCGGGCACTGCAGCAGGCCTAGCCGCTAGAAGTACACGTCCTCGTGCGCCTTGCGGTAGTCGGCGATCGCGTCGAGCCGCCCGGCCGCGGCGTCGGTCACCCAGGCCGGGTTGCCCAGGAGGATCCGGCCCAGCGCCACCAGGTCGAACTCGCCGCCGGCGAGGCGCTCCAGCAGCCCGGCCGCCGACGCGGGGCCGGCGCCGGTGAGGAAGTCACGGGTCAGCCCGACGGAGCCGACGGTGATCGCCGGCAGGCCGGTGAGCCGCTTCGCCCAGCCGGCCAGGTTCAGGCCGGATCCGGCGAACGCCGGCTCCCAGAAGCGCCGCTGCGAGGCGTGCAGCGCGCTCGCGCCCGCCTCCGCGAACGCGCCGAGGATGACCGCCAGCTCGGCCGGGCTCTCGGCGATCCGGGCCTCGAACGCCCGCTCCTTGAACTGCGAGAACCGCACGATCACCGGCCGGTCCGGGCCGAACCCGGCCCGCACGGCCCGCACGACCTCGGCCGGGAACGCCGCGCGGCGGGCCGGGGAGCCGCCGAACGCGTCCGTGCGGCGGTTGGTGTACGGCCAGAGGAACTCGTCGAGCAGGTACCCGTGCGCGGCGTGCACCTCGACCGCGTCGAACCCGGCCCGGGCCGCCACCCGCGCCGCGCCGACGTAGGCGGCCAGCAGTTCGTCGACGTCGCACTCGGTCATCGCGTGCGTGGCCGGCCGGCCCGGCTCGCGCACCCCGGACGGCGTCCACGCGGTGACGCCGTCCACCGGCTCCCGCAGGCTGCCGAGGTGCCACAGCTGCGCGGCGATCCGCCCGCCCGCGTCGTGGACCGCGTCGACCACCCGCCGCCAGCCGTCCTCGGCGGGGCCGGGGGTCATCCGTGGTACCGCGTCCTCGTGGCTCGCGGTGGGGTGCCCGACCAGCACGCCCTCGGTGACGACGAGCCCGACGCCGTGGGCGGCCCGGCGCGCGTAGTAGGCGGCGACGGCCGCGGTCGGCACCCCGCCCGGCGACTGCGCGCGGGTCATCGGCGCCATCACGAACCGGGAGGCGAGCGGCAGGCCGGCGAACGTCACGGGCTCGACCGGCAGATGGGTGGTCAGGCAGGCGGTCATGTCCCGACGCTAGGAGCTGACACCGGTGTCAGCGTCAAGCCGCCGTGACCGTCATCTCCTCGACGATGACGTCGAGCGCGGCCACGGTCCGGGCCAGCTCGGCCATCTCGGCGACCATCCGCTCCCGCTCCGCGCGCAGCTTGTCGGCGAGCCACGGGGTGCGGATGTCCGGGTCGCTCATGCAGGGCAGCAGCTCGAACATCCGCCGGCTGCTGAGCCCGGCGTCGAAGAGCCGCTGGATGAGCCGCACCCGCTCGACCGCGGCCTCCGCGAACACCCGCTGGCCGCTGCCGGTGCGGGTGGACACCAGCAGGCCCTGCTGTTCGTAATACCGGATGGAGCGCACACTCACCCCGGTCCGCGCTGCCAGCTCCCCGATGCGCATACCCGCGAATCTATGCCGGTCCGCTCACCGGGGGAAGCACGGCAGCCCGTCAGCGGCGGCGGGCCCGCTTCGGGGGCTGCACGTCGCGGCCGCGGGTGCTGTTCGCGGTGCGGCCGCGGACGATGCCGATCATCTCCTCCACCAGGTCGGTGTGGGCGTCGCGCGGCCAGGCCAGGACGACCGACGACGTCGGGGCGTCGGTCACCGGGCGGTACGTCAGGTCGCGGCGGTGGTGCAGCCTGGCCAGGGACATCGGGACCAGGAGCAGGCCGGCCTCGGCGGCCACCAGCTCCATCGCGAGCGCCGTCGTGGCCGGGCGGTCCGCCGGCGCCCCGGGATCGCCGCCGGGCGGTGCGAGGACCTCATCCGCGGGGCGCAGCAGCGGCTCCTCCAGGGCCGTGACCTCGGCCAGGGTCAGCTCGTCGGCCGCGGCCAGCAGGTGGTCGCGCGGGACGACGACCACGGTCTGTTCGCTGTACAGCGGGATGGCATGCAGCACGTCGCGGTCCACCGGCGGCCTGATCAGGCCCGCCTCGGCGCGGTCCGGCAGGTAGCCCGGCGCGTCGGCGGCCTCCGCCGGGACCAGCTCCAGCCGGATCTGGGGGCGGCGTTCGGCCCAGGTGCGGGCCCACCGGTCGACGACGACCCCGGGCACGACGACCAGCCGGAACTTCTCCACCGGCGTCAGGGTACCGGCCGGCGTGCGGCTACCCTGGCCGGGTGAGCAAGCCGAAGCAGCCCCAGGAGATGAAGCCCGCCACGGCGGCCGCGAAGCTCGACGTCTACCTGCCGGTGACGCCGCCGGAGTTCCGGGCCGGCCCGGTCACCCGGGAGCAGCTCGACGAGCTCCAGCGCAACCCGCCGCAGTGGCTCGCCGACCTGCGCCGCGACGGCCCGCACCCGCGCAGCGTGGTCGCCGCGCGGCTGCGGGTGTCCAACAGCGGGCTGTCCCGGGGCGGCGTCACCGAGGCGCTCACGACGGCCGAGATCCAGGCGCTCGCCGCGGACCCGCCGGAGTGGCTGGTCCGCGAGCGGGAGTCGTTCGCCGAGGTCCGCGCCGAGCAGCGCCGCCTCCAGGAGCGCCGCGCCTGAGGCCTGCCGCGCCTGAGGCCTGCCGCGCCTGAGGCCTGCCGCGCCTGAGGCCTGCCGCGC
>NZ_JBEXCY010000173.1:0-24606 GCF_040605515.1 Dactylosporangium sp. NPDC005572
GTCGGCGAGCAGCGACATCGAGCCGGTGCACCAGCGGTACTGCTGGTTGGCGAAGGGCGCGGGCACCGTCACCGCCCGCTCCGACTTCGCCGACTGGCCGTTCCCGGCCAAGCTGAGCAGCTGGGGCATCCAGGCCCACATGGGCTACCTGTTCGGCGTGGTCAACCAGCTGCTGCTCGCCGCCCTCGCGCTCGGGCTGCTCTGCGTCGTCGTCTGGGGCTACCGCATGTGGTGGCAGCGTCGCCCCACCCGAGCGCTCGCCGGTCCGCCACCGGCCCGTGGCGCCTGGCGCCGGGTGCGCCTGCCCCTGCTGATCGCTGGCATCGTGGTGACCGCCGCGATCGGCTGGGCCCTGCCGGTCTTCGGCGTCACCCTGCTCGGATTCCTAGTCCTGGACGTGATTCTGGGTCTGGTACGGCGGCTGCGGCGCACACCGGCGGCGACCTGACCGTTTGCGGGCATACGGTCAGCCGGTTGCGCTCCGGCGGCGCCACCACACGGCGCCGCCGGCCAGCACCAGCACCACCGCCACCCCGCCGAGCACCAGCCACACGACACCGCTCCTGCCGCTGTCGTCGTCGCCGGACGCCGGGTCGGCGGCCACCGTCGCCGGAGCGCTCGTCGGCGTCGGCGACGGTGCGCCGCTCGTCGGGGCGGCGGCGCTGGTGAACGTGAACTGGCCCTCGATCGGGTGCCCGTCGACGGAGACCGTGCGCCACGCCACCCGCACCGCGCCGTTGGGCAGCGGCTTCACCGGCTGCGTCAGCGTCTTGTCGACCGACGTCGGCGCACCGTCGCTGTAGGACGCGCCGTCGGCGCCGGTCACGACCACGGTACTGAACTGCTGCTTCACCATCTCGTTGAAGGTGAACGTCACCGCCGCCAGCGGCGCGCCGACCGTCGCGCCGTCGGCGGGGTCGGTCGTGAGCAGCTTGGCGTGCGCCCACGCCGGCTGCGCCGGCACGAGCAGGACGAGCAGGCCGGCCACGATGGCGGCCAGCGTCGCGCGGATGAGTCGCATGGGCTCCATCCTGACCGGCGCGTGCGGACGCGGAACCATCGGGGTACACCGGAAAAAGCTGGGAACTCGATGGGCATGTGCGGCGACTATCTGCCGACGAACGCCACCCACCGTGAAGGATGTCCGATGTCGTTGCGCCACCGCAGCCTGCTGGTCACCGCCGGCGCGATCCTCACCCTCGCCCTGGCTGCCTGCGGATCGTCGGAGTCGCCGGGCACCGCGCCCACCAGCGCCCAGCCCGCCCTGGTGGTGAAGGACCCCTGGGTCAAAACGGCCCAGTCCGGCATGTCCGCCGCCTACGGCACGCTGCTGAACACCACCGGCACGGACATCGTCGTCGTCTCGGCCACCTCCAGCGCGTCACCGAAGGTGGAGCTGCACGAAACGACCACAGTGGACGGCAAGATGGCGATGCGGCCCAAGGAGGGCGGGTTCGTCATCCCCGCCAACAGCAGCCACGAGTTCAAGCCCGGCGGCGACCACTTCATGCTCATGGACGTCACCACCCCGGTGCGGCCCGGCGACCAGATCACCGTGACGCTCACCCTCAAGGACGGCGGCACGGTCCAGTTCACCGCGCTGGGCAAGGACTTCGCCGGCGGCAACGAGTCGTACCACCCCGGGCAGTCCGCGAGCCCGATGGTGATGGGCTGACGTGACCGAACGCGACGCCGCGCCGATGCGCCGCCGGACGCTGCTGGCCGGCGGCGCGCTCACCGCCACCGGCGCGATCGCCGGAGCCATCGCCGTCGGCGGCTCCCGCCGCACGGCGCGGCCCCGCCCGGACCCGGAACTGTCCGAAGTGGACTACGGCGCGCAGGTGGTGCCGTTCCACGGCCCGCACCAGGCCGGCATCGAGACCCCCGCCCAGGCCCACGCCGTGTTCCTGGCCCTCGGTCTGAAGGCCGGCGTCGACCGCGCCGCCCTCGGGCGGCTGATGCGGCTGCTCACCGACGACGCCGCCCGGCTCACCCAGGGCACGCCACCGCTTGCCGACGGCCAGCCGGAGCTGGCGCTCGTCCCGGCCCGGCTCACCGTCACGTTCGGCTTCGGCCCGGCGCTGTTCGACGCCGCCGGCCTCACCGCGCGGCGCCCGGCGACGCTCCAGCCGTTGCCGGCCTTCGCCATCGACCGGCTGCAGGACCGGTGGAGCGGCGGCGACCTGCTCATCCAGATCTGCGCCGACGACCCCGTCACGGTCTCCCACGCCCAGCGGATGCTCGTCAAGGACAGCCGCGCCTTCGCCTCGGTCCGCTGGGTGAGGTCGCCCTCATCCGGCGTGCGCGGCTGCGACGGCTGCCCGGCGAAGCTGCTCGGCTCCGACGACGGCGGCCGCACCTGGACCGTGCGCCAGGAGGACTTCGGCGACGGCCGGGTCGACGCGCCCGCCCCCGGCGTGCTGATGCGCACCACCCAGACGCCGGGCGACGAGACCGGGCAGAGCGGCCCGAAGGTCGTCTGGCACAACCACGTCAGCCTCGACGGCGGCCGCACGTGGCGGGAGCTGGTCGTCGTCGCCGAGGAGGTCTCGACAGTACCGCCGGAGGGCTGGCTGCAGTGCGCGCCACCGGCGCGGCTGGAGGACCGGTGCCGGCTGCTCGCCGTCGACCCGGTGGCCGGGCGGATGGCGCCCCTCGCGAGCCAGCCGGACCTGTCGGTGCGCGCGACGTCGGAGCGGCCGGCATCGCCCGGCATGTGGGTCACCGGCTTCGCGTCCGGCCGCAGCCCGGCCGTCGCCTTCACCCCGGACCGGGGCCGCACCTGGCGGGTGCACGCGTTCGACCTGCCGGACGTGATCGACGTGGCGGTGGCGGCGTCGGCGGACGGCCGCACGGGGTACGCCGTGCTCTCCACCCGCGTCGAGGACACCGACCCGGCGGCGACCACGTCCGGCCCGCTCGGCGTCCAGGTCCAGCAGACCACCGACGGCGGCGCGACCTGGCGGCCGGTCGACCCCGGCCACTCGCTGCCGATCGGCGAGGGCTACTACGTCAACGAGGACACGTACGTCGCCGCCGACGGCAGCCACGTGGTGCTCATCCGCGACGACCGGGAGCCTCGCTGGTACCAGAGCTCCGACCAGGGCCGGCACTACCGCAAGGAACGCCCGGACGGTCTGCCCGGACGCCCCACGGTGCCCGGCATGAGCACCCAGGTCCGTTCCGCGGTGCCGGGCGTGTACCTGACCTTCGACAGCGACGCGGTGTACCGCTCCGAGGACGGCCGCCGCTGGACCCGCGTCCCGGTGCCGGCCGACCGCTGACCCCCAGCACCTTGACTGGATCTCCAGGTAACTGGTAGACAGTCTTCCAATTCGACGTCGATCGCTGCGAGGTTGCCGTGGTCCGGGTGGTCGTCAGCGTGCTCGTGCTGCTCGCCGTGGTCGGGGTGCCGTCCGGCGCCGTGGCCGCGCCGCCGGGTGACCCGGCGGTCATCCGGGTCGACCAGGTCGGGTACGGGTCCGCCGAGGCCAAGCGGGCCTACCTGCTCGCGCCGCGGGCACTGCCCGCCTCGGCGACCTTCAGCGTGCGGGACGCGCGCGGGCGGACCGTCCTCAGCGGACGGGTCGGGAGCGGCGCCGGGGGCTGGAACGACCGGTACCGGGCCGTCCACGTGCTCGACCTCAGCGCGGTGCGGGCCGCCGGGACGTACACCGTACGGGCCGGTGGGGCCGTGTCGCCCGCGTTCCGGGTCGCACCGGCGCACCAGCTGTTCGCGCCGCTCGCCGACGACGCGCTCGCGTTCTTCGCCGTGCAGCGCGACGGGGCCCACGTCGTCCCGGGAGCGCTGCACCGGCGGGCCGCGCACCTCGCCGACCGCAGCGCGACCGTGTACGACGTGCCGCAGTTCACCGGGGACGGGGGCGACGAGCTCGCGGCGCCGCTGCGGGCCATCGGCGGGCCGGTCGACGTCGAAGGCGGCTGGTTCGACGCCGGGGACTTCGTGAAGTTCACGCACACCACCGCGTACTCGGTGGCCGCGCTGCTCGTCGCCGGGCGGGCCGGGGACGAGACCGAGCACGGGCTGCGCTGGCTGGACAAGATGTGGGACGCCGAGCGTGGGGTGCTCTACGCGCAGGTCGGCATCGGCACCGGCAGCGAGGAGCTCGGGCTGCTCGGCGACCACGACGTGTGGCGGCTCCCCGAGGACGACGACGCGCGGCGGACCGGGCCCGGCGACGACGAGTTCTTCCTGAAGTACCGCCCCGTCTTCATCGCCGGCGCGGTCACGCCGAACCTGGCCGGGCGGGTCTGCGCCGCGTTCGCGCTCGGCGCACAGGCGGCGCTGCGCCGCGGCGACCGGGCGGCGGCGCGGCACTGGTTCGCCGAGGCGGCGTCGGTGTACGCGGCCGCCCGCACGACCGACGTCGGCGAGCTGGTCACGGCGTACCCCCACGCGTACTACCCCGAGGACTCGTGGGCCGACGACATGGAGTACGGCGCCGTGGAGCTGGCGCGGGCCGCGCGGCAGCTCGGCGACGGGCGGGCCGGCGGCTGGCTGCGGGACGCGACCCGGTGGGCGGACGTGTACCTCGGCTCGGACAGCCGCGACACGCTGAACCTGTACGACACGAGCGCGATCGCGCACGCCGAGCTGATCGCCGCGCTGCGGCCCGGCGACGCCACCCGTGGACGGCTCGTCGCCGACCTGCGCCGGCAGCTCGACGCGGGCGTGGCCGCGGCCGCCGGGAACGTGCTCGGCCACGCCGCGGACGTCGCCGACTTCGACGCCGCGTCGCGCAGCTTCGGGTTCGCCGCGACCGCCCAGCTGTACCGCGCCGTGACGGGCGACCGGCGGTACGACACCTTCGGCACCGCACAGCGCAACTTCGCGCTCGGCGTGAACGGGTGGGGCGTGTCGCTGATGATCGGCGCGGGCACCGAGTTCGCGCACTGCCCCCAGCACCAGGTGGCCAACCTGTCGGGATCGCTCACCGGCGGCCGCCCGATCATCCGCGGCGCCGTCGTCAACGGCCCGAACGGCGCCGACAACTTCACCGACCTCGGCATCCCGGACGGGGCCCGGGCCTGCCCGGCGGACGGCGCGAACCGCTTCGCCGCCTTCGACCGGGCCGACGCCCGCTTCCTCGACGACGTGCGCGCCTGGCCGAGCGTCGAGCCGGCCCTGGACTTCACCGCGACCGCCGCGCTGGCGCTCTCCCTCACCGCGGCCTGAGGGCGGGACACCCGGAGCAGGGACCGGAGCAGGGACCGGAGCAGGGAAAGGCCCGGGGCAGGCGCTGCTGCCCCGGGCCGGCTCCGGTCAGGACGCGGACGGCGCCGCGGACGGTGACGCCGACGGCGAGGCCGCGGGCGGGGTGTAGGGGACGGCGCTGCCCTTGACGTACTGGTCCCAGCTGATGTCCCAGTCGGTCCAGCCGTTGCCCCACTTCACGTGCTCCTCGGTGTTCCGGATGATCACCGGGTCGCCGATGAGGGTGTTCTTCCACAGCCACTCCGCGTTCACCGCGGACAGGTTGGTGCAGCCGTGCGACACGTTGCGCTTGCCCTGGTCCTTCTCCGACCACGGGGCCGAGTGGAGGTACTCGCCGTCCCAGGTCAGGCGCTGCGGCCAGTACACCTTGGTGCGGTAGCCGTCGGCGGAGTCGTTCGGGACGCCGAAGGACGCGGAGTCGAACCACTCCCACTCGTTCTTGATCATGACCATGAAGTGGCCGCTCGCGGACGGGCTGGAGGGCTTGCCGAGGCTGACCGGGCAGGTGCGGATGACCGTGCCGTCCTGGGTCACGGTCAGCTGGTGGGTCTTGTTCTCGACCTCCATGAGGAACTTGCGCCCCACGGTGGCCTCGAACGTGACGTCGCGTTCCCCGTACCACTTCCCGCCGACCGGCAGGCCGCCGGTCGCGGTGCGCACGGTGAGCTTGGTGCCCGGCTGCCAGTACTCCTTGGGCCGGAAGTGCACCTCCTTGGCGTTGAACCAGTGCCAGACGCCCTCCTGCGCGGGGCTGCTGACGACGGTGAGGCGCTGCTGGACCGCGGCGCGCTGGTCCTTCGCGACGTCGACGCCGAAGTTGATGATGACCGGCATCGCCACGCCGACCGTCTGGCCGTTGGCGATGATGCTCGACACCTTGGCCAGGCTGCCGGGCTTCTTCATCGTGGTGAACGCCGCCGTGGCGGTGACCGCCTGGCCGTCGTTGCCGGTGACCGTGACCCGGGCCTCGTAGGCGGTGGCGTACTTCAGCTGCTGGCCCGGGATCCACTGCCCGGCGACCTGGTGCGGAACCCCCGGCACCTGGGCCCCGGCCGCGTCGACGAAGACCACCTCGGTCTTCGCGGCGTTGGTGGCGGTCACCGCGACCTCGATCGCGGTGTGCACGTTGGCGGCGCCCGCGGCCGGCGCGGTGATCTGCGCGGTGGCCGGCGGGATCGGCGAGGAGCTGGGAGACGCGCCCGAGGTGGCGCCGGGCTTGGCGTCGCCGGGCTTGGTGGTGCACGCGGCGAGCACCGAGGCCCCCGCGACCAGGAACAGGGACCGGCGGGTGGTGCCGCGCGGGACGACGGACGTCATTCGGGATGCCTTCTGGACTCGGCCGGGATCACGTTGGTAAGACGGGGTGAAGGTGGTCGCCGGTTGCGTCACGATCTGGTATCGGCAGCCAGCCTCGCAGCGTCCCGAGCGGGTCGGATCCCGCGCGGACCGCGAACGTCAGCGTAGCGCCGCCGAGCCGCGCGACCACGTCGAGTGCGACCGGGCCGGCGACGGTCACCACGCGCAGCTCGGCCCCGGCGCCCGAGCGGAACGTGAATTCCTGGTGGAACGGTACCGCGCGGAGCACCCCGGGCAGCGGGCCGGTCTCCAGGGACGCGTCGACGAGCCGGAACCCGAGCCGCCGCACGGCGTCGAGCACGCGCTGGTGCCCCAGCAGCGGGTGGACGTCCATCGGCTCGGTCACCGACTCGCCGTACGCCGTCGTGCGCAGCAGCACCGAGACCGCCGGGATCGGCCGGGTCAGCGGCGTCTCCCACGGCAGCGGCAGCAGGAACGGCACCGAGCGGGCCCGGCCGGCCGGCACCGGCGACACGACCGTGACCCGGTGCTTGATCACGGCGACGCCGGAGCGCGTCTCGACGCTCAGCGTGACCTCGCCGGGCGGCAGCGCCACGGCGCCGGCGCGCACGTGCACCTCGCCGGGGACCAGGGTGCCGGGCCGGACGACCGGCTCACGCAGCTCGGCACGTATCATCACGGGACAGTAGCACGTGCCACTGTACGGTTCACGCAACTCGCGACCGCCTCGGGCAGGTCGTTCATCGCGACCGCAGCAGCGGCGGGTAGAGGACGGTGGCCGCGCCGCGGGTGTAGAGCTGGGCCGGCCGGCCGCGCTCGCCGGCGGTGGACCGGCCGGTGGGCTCGACGAAGCCCTCGGTCGACGTCGCCTTGCGGTGGAAGTTGCGCGGGTCGAGCCGGGTGTCCCAGACCGCCTCGTACACCTGGCGCAGCTCGGCGATCGTGAACTCCGGCGGGCAGAAGGCGGCGCCGAGCGGGGTGTACTCCAGCTTGGCCCGGGCCCGCTCGACGCCGTCGGCGAGGATGCGGGCGTGGTCGAACGCGAGGGCCGGCAGCGCGGCGACCGGCACCCACCCGGCCCCGGCGGCGTCGCTGCCGGCGGTCGGCGCCGGGGCGTCGGGCAGCAGCGCGAGGTACGCCACCGTGACCACCCGGCCGCGCGGGTCCCGGCCCGGCGTGCCGTAGCTGGCCAGCTGCTCCAGGTGGCCGGGCGCGGCGATGCCAGCCTCCTCGGCCAGCTCGCGGGCGGCGGCCGCGTCCAGGTCCTCCTCCGGCAGCACGAAGCCACCAGGCAGCGCCGACGCCCCGCGGTACGGCGGGATCGCACGCTTGATGAGCAGCGCGCTCAGGGCGCCGTCGCGGATGGTGAGCAGCACCAGGTCGACGGTGACGGCGAACGATGTCATGTATTTATCACCACGTTGACGAGAAAGGGCTCGGGCGAATATCGTCAGTCTGACGATAACTTACCGGGAGGTCCACCATGGCGGACGTGACTCGCCGCTTCTTCCTGCGCCACCTGCGCGGGGCGCCGACCAGCTGGGTGCGCCACCACGTCCGGGGGCGGGTCCGGCACGAGGGCATCGGCCAGTCGTTCTGGTACCGCCCGCTGACCGCCGTGCTGTCCGAGGTGCCCGTCGACGACCGCGAGCTGCCGCTGCTGTTCCACGCGCGGACCAGCGACTTCGCCGACGTCACCGTCCAGGCCACCGTCACCTACCGGATCAGCGCCCCGGCGACCGCCGCCGAACGCCTCGACTTCTCCGTCGACCCCGGCAACGGCCAGTGGCGCGGCCAGCCGCTCGACCAGGTCGCCACGCTCCTGGCCGAGCTGGCCCAGCAGCCGGCCCTGGACCTGCTGGCCCGCCTGGCGCTCACCGAGGCGCTCACGGCCGGCATCGCCCCGGTCCGCGAGGCGGTCACCGCGGCGCTCGGCGGCGACCCGCGGCTGGCCGACACCGGCGTCAGCGTGGTCAGTGCCCGGGTCGTGGCGATCCGGCCCGAGCCCGACCTGGAGCGGGCGCTGCAGACCCCGACGCGGGAGGCGGTGCAGGAGAACGCCGACCGGGCGACGTACAGCCGGCGGGCCCGCGCGGTCGAGCAGGAGCGGGCGATCGCCGAGAACGAGCTGCAGAACAAGATCGAGCTGGCCCGGCGCGAGCAGCAGCTCGTCGAGCAGCACGGCGCCAACTCCCGGCGCAAGGCCGAGCTCGACGCGTCCGCCGCGCTCGTCGTCGCCCAGGCGACCGAGGAGCGCGCCCAGGTCGCCGCGGCCGGCGCGGCCGAGCGGGCCCGGATCTCGGCCGCGGCCGAGGCCGAGGCCGACCAGCTGCGCAGCGCGGCCCGCGCCGAGGGCGTCCGGGCCGTCGGCCTGGCCGAGGCGGAGGCCGAGGCGAGCCGCCTGGCCGCCTACCGCGACCTGCCGCCGGCCGTCCTGCAGGCCCTCGCCCTCAAGGAGCTGGCGGGCCAGCTGCCGGAGATCGGCCAGCTGACCGTGACCCCGGACGTGGTGACCGGGCTGCTCAACAAGCTGCGGTCATGAGCACGCTCGCGCCCCGGGTGGTGCTGGTGTCGCGGCGCAGCGAGCTCGACGAGCTGCTCGCGCGCCACGGCACCCGCGCCGCCGCGGCCTACTTCCTGCGCCAGCGGGGCCGCGACCTCGCCGAGGCCGAGGCCCGCCACCGGGCCCTGGAGGCCGCGCTCACCACGGTGGGCGCGGCCGTCCCGGCCGACTGGCGGCGGGGCCGGCTCGACCGCGAGGACCTGTCCCGGTTCCTGTTCGCCCCGGAGGACGTCGTCGTCGCCGTCGGGCAGGACGGGCTCGTCGCCAACGTGGCGAAGTACCTCGACGGCCAGCCCGTCCTCGGCGTCAACCCGGAGCCGGACCGCAACCCCGGCGTCCTGGTCCGCCACGCCCCGCCGGCGGCCGCGCGGCTGCTGCCCCGGATGTCCACTGTGGACGCCGAGCTGCGGACCATGGTGTCCGCCCGGCTCGACGACGGTCAGGAGCTGATCGGCCTCAACGAGGTGTACTTCGGGCACCCCACGCACCAGTCCGCGCGGTACACCATCTCCACCTCGGACGGCGGGCGCGAGCGGCACTCGTCCTCGGGCGTGGTGGTCGGCACCGGCACCGGCGCCACCGGCTGGTGCTCGTCGATCGCCCGCGAGCGCGCCGACGCCCCGGCGCGGCCCGCGCCCGGCGAGGAGGCCCTGACCTGGTTCGTGCGGGAGGCCTGGCCGTCGCCGGCGACCGGCGTCACCCTGACCGCCGGCCGGCTCGGCCCGCACGAGCGCCTGGAGCTGTCGAGCGAGAGCGAGCGCCTGGTGGTGTTCGCCGACGGGCTGGAGGCCGACCGCCTGGAACTCGCCTGGGGCCAGCGGGTGACGATCGGCGTCGCCGCCCGCAGGCTGCGGCTCGTGACGTAGAGCACGGGCCGGTTCGGGACCTTCGACCCTGACCGGTGGCGACGTTGGGCCGCGAGACTGCGGTACATGGACGCGCTCGATCTCGCCCGGTGGCAGTTCGCGGTCACCACGGTGTACCACTTCATCTTCGTCCCCATCACGATCGGCCTGTCCGCGCTCGTCGCCGGCCTGCAGACGGCGTGGGTGCGCACCGGGCGGCCGGAGTACCTGCGCGCCACCAAGTTCTGGGGCAAACTGTTCCTGATCAACTTCGCGATGGGCGTGGTCACCGGCATCGTGCAGGAGTTCCAGTTCGGCATGAACTGGAGCGCCTACTCCCGGTTCGTCGGCGACATCTTCGGCGCGCCCCTCGCCATCGAGGGGCTGCTCGCGTTCTTCCTGGAGTCGACGTTCCTCGGGCTGTGGATCTTCGGCTGGGACCGGCTGCCGAAGAAGGTGCACCTCGCCACGATCTGGCTCGCCTCGATCGGCACGATGCTGTCGGCCTACTTCATCCTGGCCGCGAACTCCTGGATGCAGCACCCGGTCGGCTACACCGTCAACGCCGAGCGCGGGCGGGCGGAGCTGACCGACATCGTCGCGGTACTGACGAACTCCACGGCCCTGGTGACCTTCCCGCACACCATCACCGCGTGCTTCCTCACCGCCGGCGCCCTCATGCTGGCCGTCGCCGCGTGGCACGTCCGCCGCGACCACCAGCCCGAGGTGTTCCGGCCGGCGCTGCGGCTCGGCGCCTGGGTCGTGCTCATCGCCGGCGTCGGGGTGCTCGTCACCGGCGACCTGCAGGCGCGGGTGATGACCGAGCAGCAGCCGATGAAGATGGCGGCGGCCGAGGCGCTCTACGACACGTCGCAGCCGGCGTCGTTCTCGATCTTCACGATCGGCTCGCTCGACGGGCGCTCGGAGCTGGCGTCGGTGCGGATCCCGTCGCTGCTGTCGTTCATGGCGACCGGCTCCCTGGACGGCTCGGTGGAGGGCATCAACGATCTGCAGGCTTCATATGCTGCTCAATACGGTGAGGGTGACTACGTGCCCTACGTGCCCGTCACCTACTGGTCGTTCCGGCTGATGATCGGGTTCGGGGCGCTCGCCATGGCGGTCGCGGCGGTGGCGCTGTGGGCCACGCGGCGCGGGCGGCGGCCGGCCGGGCGGTGGCTGTGGATCGCCGCCGTGTCCGCCGTGGCCATGCCGCTGCTGGCGAACTCCTTCGGCTGGATCTTCACCGAGGTCGGCCGGCAACCCTGGACGGTGTTCGGCCTGTTCAAGACCGACGAGAGCGTGTCGCCGTCGGTGTCCGCGTCACACGTGGCGACCTCGTTGATCGTCTTCACGCTGCTGTACGGCGGGCTGGCCGTCGTCGAGCTGATGCTCATGCTGCGCTACGCCCGGGCCGGCGCACCGGAAATTGTCGTACCCGAGTCGGAAGATGCTGCCGACGAGGACCGCCCGCTCACCTTCGCGTACTGAGAGGAGTGCTGTCATGGAGCTCACGACCGTCTGGTTCATCCTCATCGCCGTGCTCTGGGCGGGCTACTTCCTGCTGGAGGGCTTCGACTTCGGCGTCGGCATGCTGCTGCCGGTCCTCGGCCGCGGCGAGCGCGAGCGGCGCCTGCTCATCAACACCATCGGCCCGGTCTGGGACGGCAACGAGGTCTGGCTGCTCGTCGCCGGCGGCGCCACCTTCGCGGCGTTCCCGGAGTGGTATGCGACGCTGTTCTCCGGCTTCTACCTGCCGCTGCTGCTCATCCTCGTGGCGCTCATCGTGCGCGGCCTCGCATTCGAGTACCGGGGGAAGGTCGACAGTCCACAGTGGAGGAAGCGCTGGGACCTGGCGATCATCGCCGGCAGCTACGTGCCGGCGCTGCTGTGGGGCGTCGCCTTCGGCAACATCGTCCGCGGCGTGCCGATCAGCGCCGACCACGAGTATGTCGGCGGGTTCTTCAACCTGCTCAACCCCTACGCGCTGCTCGGCGGGCTGACCACGCTGTCGCTCTTCCTGCTGCACGGCGCCGTCTTCCTGGCCCTGAAGACCGACGGTGACGTGCGGGTGCGGGCCGGCCGGCTGGCCTACCGGCTGGGCTTCCCGGCGGTCGCGATCGCCGGCGGGTTCCTGCTGTGGACGCAGCTCACCCACGACGACGCGTGGGGCTGGGCGCTGTCCGGCGTCGCCGCCCTGGCCCTGGTCGGCGCGGTCGTCGCCGCCCGGGCCCGGCGCGAGGGCTGGGCGTTCCTGGCCACCGGCGCGACGCTGGTGGCCGCCGTCGCGGCGCTGTTCGTGACGCTGTTCCCCGACGTCATGCCGACCACCCTGGCCGGCGGCGACAGCCTCACCGTCACCAATGCGGCCTCCACGCCGTACACGCTGAAGGTCATGACCGGCGTCGCCGTCTGCTTCACCCCGATCGTGCTGCTGTACCAGTCGTGGACGTACTGGGTGTTCCGCAAGCGGCTGCGCGTCGAGCACATCCCGGTGCCGCACCCGTGAGGCCGCTCGATCCGCGGCTGCTGCGGTACGCGTCGGCGACCCGCGCCTACCTGGCGCTGTCGGTGGTCCTCGGCGTCGCGCTCGCCGCCCTCGTGGTCGCCCAGGCGACGCTGCTCGCCGACGGGATCGTCGCCGTGTATCTCGGCGGCGCCTCGCTCGCGGCGCTGACCCCGACGCTCGCCTGGCTGGCCGCGGTCGTCGCGGCCCGGGCCGCCGTCGCCTGGGCCCAGGAGGTGGCCGCGGCCCGCTCGGCGGCGGCGGTCAAGCGCCAGCTGCGGGCCCGGCTGTTCGCCCACGTCGTCGCGCTCGGCCCGGGCGCGCGGCGCAGCGGCGACGTCGTCACCCTGGCGACGCGGGGCCTGGACGCGCTCGACGCGTACTTCGCGCGGTACCTCCCGCAGCTCGTCCTCGCCACCCTCGTGCCGGTCATCGTCCTGGCCCGCATCGCCCCGGCCGACCTGGTGGCCGCCGGCACGATCGCCGTGACCCTGCCGCTCATCCCGGTCTTCATGATCCTCGTCGGCCGGCACACCGAGGCGGCCAACCGGCGCCAGTTCCGCCTGCTGGCCCGCCTCTCCCACCACTTCCTCGACGTCGTCGCCGGCCTGCCGACCCTGCGCGTCTTCGGCCGCGCCCGCCGCCAGGCCGCGATCGTCGCCGAGATCAGCACCCAGCAGCGCCGCGTCACGATGCGCACCCTGCGCGTCGCGTTCCTGTCGTCCCTCGTGCTCGAGCTGCTGGCCACGCTGTCCGTCGCCCTGGTCGCGGTCGGCATCGGCCTGCGCCTGGTCGACGGCGAGCTGTCCCTGGCCACCGCGCTGCTCGTGCTGATCCTCGCCCCCGAGGCGTATCTCCCGCTCCGCCAGGTGGGCGCCAACTACCACGCCAGCGCCGAGGGCCTGGCGGCGGCCACGGAGGCGTTCGAGCTGCTGGAGACCCCGCCGCCGGCTTCGGGCACGCCGCCGGTGGATGAGGGCGCCTCGGCCGCAGCGTCCACAGCCGCGGTGCTCGGGGCCCCGGTTTCGGGGGTCGCGGTTTCCGGGGGCGCGCCGGTCGGTGCTGTGGGCGTGATCCGCTTCGAGGGTGCGGTCGTGCGCCACGAGGGCCGCGCCGATCCGTCCCTGCCGTCGTTCACGGCCGAGGTGCGCCCGGGTGAGCTGGTCGCCCTGACCGGCCCGAGCGGCTGCGGCAAGTCCACGGCCCTGGCGGTCCTGCTGGGTTTCGCGCCGCTCGCCGAGGGCCGCGTCCTGGTCGGCGCCGCGCCCACGCCGGGCCGAGCTCCGGGCGGCGACCTGGACCCGGCCACGTGGGCGCCGCTCGCTTCGGGCGGTGGGCTGGACCCGGCCACGTGGGCGCCGCTCGCTTCGGGCGGTGGGCTGGACCCGGCCACGTGGGCGCCGCTCGCCTCGGGCGGCGGCACCGATCTGGCGACGCTGGACCTGACGGCGTGGCGGCGGCAGATCGCCTGGCTGCCCCAGCGGCCTTGGCTCGGCGCGGGCACGATCGCCGAGGCCATCCGCCTCGGCGCCCCGGACGCCCCGGACACGGCGGTCCGCGCCGCGGCGGCCCGGGCCGGAGCCCTGGGCTTCATCGAGGCCCTGCCGGCCGGCTTCGCGACGCTGCTCGGCGACGGCGGCGCGGGCCTGTCGGCCGGCCAGCGCCAGCGGGTGGCCCTGGCCCGCGTGTTCCTCCGCGACGCCCCGCTGGTCCTGCTCGACGAGCCCACGGCCGGCCTGGACGCCGAGACCGAGGCGTCGATCCTGTCCGCGATCCGCGCCCACGCCCAGGGTCGCACGGTCATCCTGGTCGCCCACCGCCCGTCCCTGGTCGCCCTCGCGGACCGCGAGATCGCCCTCCCCGCTCCCCGGACCCTGGCCACGGTGACCGCATGACCGCCCGCACCGTCCCACCACGCCTCCGCACGGCGCTGGTGACCGCCCGCTGGCTCGGCCCGGTACGGTCCCACCACCCGTCCCCGCCCCCCGTCCCCGACCGCCCGAAACCGCGCTCCCCACATCCGACCGCCACAGCTGCCGGGTCCGCACCGCACACCTTCGGCGCCGGCCGTGACGCCGCGCCGCACACCGCGGGTGCCGGCCGTGACCCCATGTCCGCACCCGCTCCTGGTCCGCACGCTGCGGCGGCCGGTGGCGACGACGTGCCTCCAGCTGTTCCGCCCGGTGGTTCCCGGCCTCCGGTCTCCGGGCGGTTCGGTTTGCTGCGGGCGGTGCGGCCGGCCGCCGGTGGGCTGGTGGTCGCGGTGCTCGCCGGGGTCGGGGCGGCCGGGGCGGGGGTCGGGCTCATGGCGACCTCGGCCTGGCTCATCTCGCGGGCGGCGCAGCACCCGCCGGTGCTGCACCTCATGGTCGCGATCGTCGCCGTGCGGGCGTTCGGGATCGGGCGGGGCGTGCTGCGGTACGTCGAACGGCTCACCGGCCACGACGCCGCGTTCCGGCTGCTCGGTGCGCTGCGGGTGCGGGCCTACCGGCGGCTCGAGCGGCTCGCGCCGGCCGGGCTCACCGGGTTCCGGCGCGGCGACCTCGTCGCCCGGCTCGTCGACGACGTCGAGTCGGTGCTCGACCTGGTCGTACGGGTCGTGCTGCCGATCGTGGTGGCCGCGGTGACCGCCCTCGGCACGGTGCTGCTCGTGGCCGCGCTGCTGCCCGCCGCCGCGCTGCCGCTCGCGGTTGCGCTGCTGGTGGCCGGCGTCGGCGTGCCGCTGCTGCAGTCCGCCGTCACCCGCCGCGCCGACGCCCGCCTCGCCCCGCTGCGCGGCGCGCTCGCCGCCGGCACCGTCGACCTGGTCCAGGGCCTGCCCGACTTGATCGCAAACGGCGCCGCCCCGGCCGCCCTGGCCCGCCTGGCCGAGACCGACCGCGCGCTGCTCACGGCGACCCGCCGCGCCAGCGCCACGACCGGCGTCTCGGCCGCGGTCACCGCACTGTGCACGGGCCTGGCGGTACTGTCCGGCCTCGCCGCCGGCGCCCTGGCCGTCCGCGCCGGCACCCTGCCGGGCGAGCTGCTCGCGGTCGTCGTCCTCACGCCTCTGGCCCTGTTCGAGACCGTGGCCGCCGTACCCCCGGCCGCCCAGCGCCTCGCCGCCGCCCGCGCGGCCCTGTCCCGCCTGACGGCCCTGTCGAAGGTCCCGGACCCGGCCCCCGACCCGGCCACCCCCGCGCCGGCCGGCCCTGCACCGAGCGCCGGCTCCGTCCCGGCGGCGCACCCCGCTCCGGCCGCCGTCGCCGCTCCGGCTACGGCTCCCGTCCCGGCCGGCCGCGCGCCGGCCGGCTCCGCCCCGGGCGCTGGCTCGGCGGCGGGCGCCGTTGCCGCTCCGGTCACCGTCGCCACTACGGTTGCGGCTCCCGACCCGGCTGGCCGCGCGGCAGTGGGCTCCGGTCTGGGTGCGGGCTCCGGCCCGGCAGCCGTGGGCCTCGCTCCCGCTGCCGGCGCGGGCTCGGGCTCGGGCGGGTCCCGCCCCGTGACGGCCGAGCCGGTCGTCGGTCGGCATGTGCCGACGCTGCGGATGGAAGATGTCGATGCCGGGTGGCCGGGTGGGCCTGTCGTGCTGCGCGGTGTGTCGCTGGAGCTTCCGGCCGGGCGGCGGGTGGCGCTCGTCGGGCCGAGCGGGGCCGGCAAGAGCACGATCGCGGCGCTGCTCGTGCGGTGGCTCGATCCCCGCGCCGGGCGGATCACGCTCGATGGGACCGATCTGCGGGAGCTGTGCGGGGACGACGTGCGGCGGGTGGTGGGGTGCCTCGACGACAGCGCGTACCTCTTCGACACCACGATCGAGGCGAACCTCCGCGTCGCCCGGCCCGAGGCGACCGCGGCGGAGCTCGACGTGGCGCTGGAGCGGGCCCGGCTGCTCGACTGGACCCGTACGCTGCCCGCCGGGCTCGCCACGCCCGTCGGTGAGCACGGGCTGGCCCTCTCCGGTGGGCAGCGCCGGCGGCTCGCCCTTGCCCGGCTGCTGCTCGCCGACTTCCCGATCGTCGTGCTCGACGAGCCGACCGAGCATCTCGACGAGCCGACAGCCGCCGCGCTGACCGGCGACCTGCTCGCCGCCACCCACGGGCGGACCGTCCTGCTCATCACGCACCGGGCGGTCGACCCGTCGACCGTTGACGAGATCCTCCACATCGAGGACGGCGTGCTCGCCGCGGCGCCACCGCCCGCCCAGCCGGCGCCCGCGGGCCGGTGGGCCGCCTCGGCCGTGGCGGGTTGAGCGGCGGGCCGACCCGTGTGAGGCCCTCGGGTCGCGGTGGCGCCATCCCGGTCGCGGTGGTCGGCCGCCGTGGTGGCGCCGTGCCAGGTCGTTCGGCGTTGCGGTGGCTGGCAGCTGCCGTGAACGCCGGCGGGTGGGGCGGGAACCCTCGCGGGCCGGTTAGAAGGGGACGTGCCAGGTCAGGCGGGTGCCCGCCGCCGCGGCGGGCTCCACCGTGCAGGTGCCGCCCAGGTCCTCGGCGCGGGCGCGCATGTTGCGCAGGCCGTTGCCCTCCGGGTTGGTGGCCGGGTCGCAGCCGCGGCCGTTGTCCTCGACCACCAGGGTCACGCCGCCCGAGCGGGTGTCGACCGTGACCCGGGTCGACGTCGCCTGGGCGTGCTTGGCGACGTTGCTCAGGGCCTCGCGGAGGACCGCCGGGAGGGCCTTGCGGACCGGGGTCGTGACCGCCGTGTCGATCGGGCCGTCCAGGCGCAGGTCGGGGCGGAAGCCCAGCGGGGCGCGGGCCTCGTCGACCAGGCGGCGCAGCTCGGCGCGCAGGCTGTCGCCGGGGACGGCGCGCAGCTCGAAGATGCTGCCGCGGATGTCGCGGATCGTCGCGTCCAGGTCGTCGACCACGCGATCGATGCGCTCCTGCTGCTCGGCACGGTTCGGGACGCGGGCCGCGCCCTGCAGCTGCATGCCCGCGGCGAACAGGCGCTGGATGACCACGTCGTGCAGGTCGCGGGCGATGCGCTCGCGGTCGCCGACCACGGCGAGCAGCTCGCGTTCGTCCTGGGAGCGGGCGCGTTCCAGGGCCAGGGCGGCCTGGCCGGCGAACGTCTCGACCAGGGCCACGTCGGGGTCCTCGGCGAACGTGACGCTGCCGGGGCGGTACGCCACCACGAGCGCACCCAGCGGGATGCCGCCCGCGGCGAGGGGCACGAGCAGCGCGGTGCCGGTGGAGAGCGGGACCGGCCAGGCGGCGGCGGTGGCCAGGTCCTCGACGACGGACAGGTGCCCGCTGAGCAGGACCGTCGCGAAGTCGCTGCGCTGCACGTCGATCGACGCGCCGACCAGGTCGGGGGCGCCGCCGACCGCGACCTCGATGCGCAGGTCGCCGGCCGTGTCGTCGTACAGCAGTACCATCGCCAGGTCGGCCTCCGCCACCTCGCGGGCGCGGGTCGCGACCAGCTCCAGGGCCTCGGTGCGGCGCACCTCGCCGAGCAGGACCGCGGTGATCTCCGCGGCGGCCTCGAGCCAGCGCTGGCGCCGGGCGGTCTGGGCGTAGAGGCGGGCGTTCTCGATCGCCGCGCCCGCGGCCACCGACAGCGCCACCACCAGGTCCTCGTCGTCCTGCGTGAACTGCTCCCCGCCGTGCTTCTCCGCGAGGTACAGGTTGCCGAAGACCTGGTCGCGGATGCGCACCGGGACGCCCAGGAAGCTGTGCATGGGCGGATGGTTGGGCGGGAACCCGTACGCGCGGGGGTGCCCCGTGATGTCCTCGAGCCGGATCGGCCGGGGCTCGTCGATGAGCACGCCGAGGACGCCGTGGCCGCGGGGCAGGTCGCCGATCGCGGCCCGCTCCTCGGCCGAGACCCCGTGGTTGATGAACTCGATGAGCATCCGGTTGGGGCCGATCACGCCGAGCGCACCGTACCGCGCGCCGGCCAGCCGGCAGGCCGCCTGCACGATGCGCTCCAGGGTGCTGTGCAGGTCGAGGTCGCCGCCGATGCCGACGACCGCGTCGAGCAGGTCGCGCAGCCGCTCGCGGCTGGTCATCACCTCGCGAACGCGGGTGAGCAGCTCCTGCAGCAGCGCGTCGAGGTCGACGCGGGACAGCGACGGCAGCGGCAGCGCCGGCTGCCAACGGGGATCTTCGGTGCCCACCCGGCGATTTTAGGCGGACGGCCGCCCGAGCAGTTTGGAGGCCAGCACCGCGGCCTGGGTGCGCCGCTCCAGGCCGAGCTTCGCCAGGACGCTCGACACGTAGTTCTTCACCGTCTTCTCGGCGAGGAACATCCGCTCGGCGATCTCCCGGTTGGTGAGGCCCTCGGCGACCAGCAGCAGGATGCGCCGCTCCTGCTCGGTGAGATTGCGCAGCTCGTCGGGCTGCTCCGGGCCCTTGCGGATGCGCTCCAGCACCCGGGCGGTGACGGCCGGGTCGAGCAGCGACTGCCCGGCCGCGACCCGCCGGACGGCGTCGACGAGGTCGGTGCCGCGGATCTGCTTGAGGACGTACCCCGAGGCGCCCGCCATGATCGACGCGAAGAGCGCCTCGTCGTCCTCGTACGAGGTCAGGATCAGCGCCCGGATCGACGGGTCGACCGAGCGGATGTCGCGGCACACGTCGACACCGCTGCCGTCGGGCAGCCGGCCGTCGAGCACGGCCACGTCGGGCCGCAGCGCGGGGATGCGGTGGGTCGCCTCGACCGCCGAGCCGGACTCGCCGACGACCTCGATGTCGCCCTCCCGCTCGAGCATTTCGCGCAGGCCGTAGCGGACCACCTCGTGGTCGTCGAGCAGATAAACCCGGATCATGTCCTATTTCTACCAAGTGGGAGGCCGAACGGCACAGGCCGAAGGTCCCGCGGCGAGGGGGCCGCCCGGACGAGAACCACGGAAGTAGCGTGGAAGACGGGAGAGCGGGGCGGGCGGGGCACCGGGCCGAAGGTCCCGGACGGACGGGGCCGGGGCCTCTGCGCAGCGAACGCCGCGGACGGCGATCGTGGGATGCGTACCACCGACAAGCCACCGAGGAGCCCATCATGGCTGCGATCCAGTTCACCGACCGCGGTACCGCATCGCGGGTCGACCCGGTCCGCCGGGTGCTGACCGCGGCCGTCCTCGCGGCGCTCGACGCGCCGTCGATGCTCAACACCCAGCCCTGGCAGTGGCGCATCGCCGGGGACCGGGCCGAGCTGCGCGCCGACCGGCGCCGCCAGCTGCCCGCGCTCGACCCCGACGGGCGGCTCATGACCCTCAGCTGCGGCGTGGCGCTGCACCACGCGCGGGTCGCGCTCGGCGCCGACGGTGCCGGCGTCGAGGTGACGCACCTGCCCGACGCGGACGAGCCCGACCTCCTCGCCGCGTTGCGGTACACCGGGAGGACCCCTCGCGACGGCAGCCTGGAGCGGCTCCGCCGGGCCATCTCGGTCCGCCGCGCCGACCGCCGGCCGTTCCTCGACGTGCCGGTGCCCGCCGCCGCGCTCGACCGGATGCGCGACGCGGCCGAGGCCGCCGGCGCGCACCTGCGGCTGGTCACCCCGGGCGAGCTCACCGCGGTGATCGTCGCGGCCGGCCACGCGGCCGACGTGGAGCGGGGCGACCCGGCGTACCGCGCCGACCTGACGGCCTGGGTGCACCCCGCCGACGGCTCGGGCACGGGCGTGCCGCCCGCGACGACCGAGCCCTCGGGCGCCCGGACCGTGCCGATCCGCAGCTTCACCGGCCGGGACACCGACGCAAGCGTCTACGACGCGCCGGAGGTCGCCGACCGGTTCGCGCGGTACGCCGTCATCGTCACCGACCACGACACGCCGCGGGACTGGCTGACCGCCGGCGAGACGCTCAGCGCGGTGCTGCTCACCGCGACCGCCGAGGGGCTGTCGACGTCGCCGATGAGCGACATGGTGGAGATCGTCGCGGCGCGGGAGACGCTGCGCCGGGCGATCGGCAACGTCGGGCACCCCGCGATCGTGGTGCGCATCGGCGTCCCGGGCCGCGGCGACACCGGTCCGCGCGCCCCGCGCCGCCCCGCCACCGACGCGGTGGAGATCGTCGAGGGATAGACCGCCCGGGGCCGGGCACAATGAGCCGGTGGCACGGATGATCGCATGGCAGGTGCACCGGCCGGGCCCGATCGGGACGGGGCCGCTGCGCCAGGTGACGATGCCGGTGCCGGAGCCCGGCCCGGGGGAGCTGCTGCTGCGGGTCGCCGCGTGCGGGGTGTGCCGCACCGACCTGCACCTCGCCGAGGGCGACCTGCCGCCGGTCCGGCCGGACACCGTGCCCGGCCACGAGATCGTCGGCGAGGTCGTCGACGCCGGCGTGGACGTGGCCGACTTCGCGACCGGCGACCGCGTCGGCGTCGCCTGGCTGCGGCACACCGACCAGACCTGCCGGTACTGCCGGGCGGGCGCGGAGAACCTCTGCCCGGCGTCGCGGTACACCGGCTGGCACGCGGACGGCGGGTACGCGCAGTACGCCGTCGCGCCCGCCGACTACGCCTACCAGCTGCCCGGCACCTACGACGACGTGCACGTGGCCCCGCTGCTGTGCGCGGGCATCATCGGCTACCGGGCGCTGCGCCGGGCCGACCTGCCGCCCGGCGGCCGGCTCGGCATCTACGGGTTCGGCGCCTCGGCCCACCTCGCCGCGCAGGTCGCCCTGGCCGAGGGCGCCACCGTCCACGTGGTCACCCGCGCGGCGGCCGCCCGGCAGCTGGCCCTCGACCTCGGCGCCGCCTCGGCCGCGGCGGACCGGCCGCCGGAGCCCCTCGACGCGGCGGTGCTCTTCGCCCCGGTGGGTTCGCTGGTACCAGTGGTGCTGTCGCACCTCGACCGCGGCGGGACGCTCGCGATCGCCGGCATCCACCTCACCGACATCCCGGTGCTCAACTACGAGGAGCACCTGTTCTACGAGCGCTCCCTGCGCAGCGTCACCGCCAACACCCGCGACGACGGCCGCGAGTTCCTCGCCTTCGCGCGGGACCACCCGCTGCGGGTGAGCGCCACGCCCCGCCCGCTCGCCGAGGCCGACGAGGCGCTCAGCGACCTGGCCGCCGATCGGGTGACCGGCGCGGCGGTCCTGGTCCCGTGAGCTTGACCTGGGCGGTTTTGCGACGTGCCATGGAAGGGACGGTCATCGGGAGCACGAGGGAGGAAGCCATGCGGGCGAACGTCGGAGACCGGCTGATTGTGGAGGGCGCCCACGTCGGGGAGGGCCGCCGGGAGGGCGTCATCACCGAGGTGCGGCACGACGACCACACCCCGCCGTACACCGTACGGTGGGAGGACGGCCACGAGGGACTGGTGGTCCCGGGCCCGGACGCCCGGATCCTGCCCGGCGCGGCTCGCTGAGGCGGGCGCGGCGCCGGCCCGGCCCTAGTCCAGCTCGCTGAGGCGGGCGTTGAGGAAGGCCTGTTCGGCGGCGTTGGCCGTGAGGTCGCGGGCCCGCCGGTACTCGCCGGCGGCCTCGGCGTCACGGCCCACCCGCCGCAGCAGGTCGGCGCGGACCGCGGGCAGGTAGTGGTACCGCAGCATCCGCTCGTCCCGGCGCAGCGGCTCGAGCTCGGCGAGGGCCTCCCGGGGCCCGCGGACCTCGGCGAGCGCCACCGCCCGGTTGAGCGCGACCACCGGCGACGGCCAGGCGTCCAGCAGGGCGTCGTAGAGCACGAGGATCTGCGGCCAGTCGGTGTCGGCCCAGGCCGGGGCGCTCGCGTGCAGGGTGGCGATCGCCGCCTGCAGCGCGAACCGCCCGGGCCGCCCGCCGCGCAGCGCGCCGACGACGAGCGTGTCGGCCTCGGCGATCGCCCGCCGGTCCCAGGCCGAGCGGTCCTGCTCCGACAGCCGCAGCAGGCGCCCGTCCGGGCCGGTCCGGGTGGCCCGCCGTGCGTGGTTGGCCAGCAGCAGCGCGAGCAGGCCGCGGACCTCCCGCTCGCGGGGCAGCAGCCGGTGCAGCAGCCGGGCGAGGTCCAGCGCCCGTCCGGCCAGGTCGTCGCGGGCCAGCACCGGCCCGTCCGGCGCGACGTGCCCCGTCGTGAAGAGGAGGTGTACCGCGGTCAGGGCCGCGTCGAGCCGCCCCGGCAGCTCGCCCGCCGGCGGCATCCGGAACGGGATCCGCGCCGCCGTGATCTTCTTCTTCGCCCGCGTGACGCGCGCCGCCATCGTCGCCTCGCCGACCAGGAACGCCTTGGCGATGTCGCCCGTCGGCACCCCGCACACCAGCCGCAGCACCAGCGCGACCTGCGCGTCCGGGCTCAGCGCCGGGTGGCAGCACAGGAAGATCAGCCGCAGCGGGTCGTCGCCCTCCGCGGACTCCGGCTCGACCAGCAGGTGCAGCTTGGCCCGCAGGGTCGCGGCCCGGCGCAGCGCGTCGAGCGCGTTGTGCCGGGCCGCCGTGACCAGCCACGCGCCCGGCCGCTCGGGCACGCCCCGGTGCGGCCAGTCGCGCAGCGCCGCGAGGTACGCGTCCTGGACACATTCCTCGGCGAGGTCGAGGTCGCGCGTGACGCGCACCGTCGCGGCGAGCACGGCGGCCCACTCGCGCCGGTGCGCGTCCTCGACGGCCTGCCGGACGGTCATTCCGTGAGCAGTGGTCGTACCTCGACCGCCCCGTCCATGATCGGCAGCAGCCGCCCGACGGCGACCGCCTGGTCGAGGTCGCTCGCCTCGATGACGAAGAACCCGGCGAGCACCTCCTTGCTCTCCAGGAACGGCCCGTCGGTGACCAGCCCGCCCTTGCGCACGGTCCGCGTCGTCCGGCTGGGCTGCAGCGCCTGCTCGTTGACGACCCGCACGCCCATGGCGGCGATCCGGTCCCCGGCGGCCAGGTTGGCCTCCATGACCTCCGGCGGGATGTCCACGACACCGCCGGGGAGCTCGGTCTCATAGATGAGGATGGCGTACTGCGGCATCCGCTGGTCCCCTCTCACCAGTTCCCGGTCTCGGGCCCCATCGCACCGTACTCGACGTCGCCGGCCTGCACGTACGTCACCGCGCTGACCCCGCTCGCGGTGACCGTGCTGTCCGCGACCCTCCACCGGCCGGGCACGGTACCGTCGCCGAAGAGCCGCTTCCCGCTCCCGAGCACGACGGGAAACGTGAAAAGGTGCAGCTCGTCGACCAGCCGGTGCCGCAGCAGCGTCTGCACGAACCCGCCGCTGCCGTGGACCTGCAGCTCGCCGGTCTCCTTGAGCGCGGTGACCTCGCCGACGACGTCGTCGCCGAGGAGCCGGGAGTTCTCCCACGCGACCTTGTCGAGCGTCCGCGAGGCCACATACTTGGGCATCCGGTTGAGCCGGCTCCCGACGGGATCGTCCTCACCGGCGAGCGGCCAGGTAGAGGCGAAGACGTCGTACGTCCGCCGCCCGAGCACCAGCCCGTCGGCCCGCCGCACCAACCCCTCGATGTGCGCGAGCAGCGGCTCGTCGAAGTGGGGGACGGCCCACCCGCCATGGCTGAACCCGTGCTCCCGATCCTCGTCGGCCCCACCGGGCCCTTGCACCACTCCGTCCAGCGTCATGAACGCCATCACGACCAGTTTCCCCACGACAAGACCTCCTGTAGCCCGAGCGCTTCCACTGCACCCGGCGAACAAGCCCCAGGAGATTTCGACACCCCCACCAAAATTTTCTTCTCAGGGCCCGACCACCGCCCGCTTCATGCCGATTTGTCACCCACCCTCTGGCCGAGAGGCGTTCCCTCCCATGATCGTGGGAAACATCTGGTCGCCCAGGCAGCCAAATGTTTCCCACGATCATGGATTCCAGGCCGTGGCGCGGGCAGCCGGCGCGGCGAGGTCGGCCGGTGGCCGGGGCGGCGAGGTCGGCCAGCCCAGGCCGCGCTAAGCCCGCCTCGCCGCACTCGTTCGCGATCTTGGAGTTGTGGTCCCGGCTTTATCAGCATTTACCGGACATGCCTGGGACCACAACTCCAAGATCGCGCGGCGGTGGATTGGTGGGTGGGGCTAGGGCAGGAGTCGGCGGACGGCGCAGACGCGGTGGCAGAGGTATCAACCTAGCTTCCTAGGACGTGTACCCGCCGTGTCGGCGGGCATGTTGGCTTGCACGGCGCGGCCGGGGGATGCGGCTGGGACCTGGGGCTTCGGTGTGCGGCAATGCGCGGCGGGGCAGGCCCGGCGGCGCGGCGGGGCAGGCCCGCCGGCGACGGGGCGCGATGGGGCCGGCGGCGCGGCGGGGCAGGCCCGGCGGCGACG